>CACZNO010000001.1 GCA_902782505.1 uncultured Erysipelotrichaceae bacterium
GTTCAAACACAGGGATCGTCTATTGCGAATATCCAATAATTGAATGCGGTCTTTTCCATCATCAACACTGTTTTACGGCAGATCTCAGTCTGCCGTTTTTTGTTGCGATGTTTTCCATCCTGTATTATATAGATAGTGGAGGTATCGTTATGAAATCCGCAAAAGAAATGACAAATTATGAACTGGCCAGGTATATGGATTATTCGATCCTGAAGCCGGAGTTTACGGAAGAAAAAGTGGCGCAGCTCGCAAAATGGGGTGTGGAACACAAGGTGCGCTGTATCGCGGTGAATCCGTGCTGGATGGACTTGTGTATTCCCCTCTGTGAAGGAAGCGAATCGACGGTGGCTCCGGCGGTGGACTTCCCGTTTGGAAACGGTACGACGGCGATGCGGGTCGCGCAGATCGAAGATATCGCGAAACGCCCGGAAGTGATTGAACTGGACGTCGTGATGAATTTCGGATTGCTGCGTTCCGGAAAAGATGAGGAAGTCATTAAGGATCTGACCGCATGCGCGAAGGCGGCACATGCCCATAACATCGTCATCAAGGTCATCCTGGAAACCGACGCGCTAAGCGAAGAGGAGATTCGCAGGGGATGCGAATGCGTGATTGCGGCCGGATGCGACTATATCAAGACCAGCACCGGATTTCTGACCGGCAGGACATTGCGCGGAGCGGCGAACGATGTCGTGGAAATCGTCATCGATCAAAACCGCGGAAGGGTGAAGGTCAAGGGTTCGGGATGCGTGCGCACCAGAGAGCATTTTATGGAATTGATCGATCTGGGCGTGGACCGGATCGGGTTAAGTTACTCGTCCGCGCCGGTTGTATTCGGATTGGAGGAACGTCTGTAACATGAAAAAATATACGAGTTCCGCAACGGTCTTCGGACTGGCGTTTATCTTAGTATATCTTTGTCTGAGTTATTTTGTGCCGGCCTGGAGACTCAAGCTCGAGGCGGACGCCATGACCTATTTCGAGGAAAGCATGAAGCACATGTTTGTGATCAAGGCGGCGATTTCGTTTGCGGCCGGAGCGCTTATGACCTGGATCTACCTTCGACGCGGAGGAAAGCGATGAAACGGATCAAGCTTTTGTCCGTATATAACGCATTTGAATACGTCATGGATCATTACGCGCCAAACGGGCTCGAAGAGCTGGCCCGGCGCAAGGATACCTACGCGATGATTTCCATTCAGGATACGCATACCGGCGGGTTCGGGTTTGAATTCCGTCCCAACAAGTATTGCGACGCCGTATTGACCCTGTATTTCGATGATACGGTGAAGGAAACGGAAGGCGCGGTGTTATTCACGGAAGAGATGGCCCGGCGGATCATCAAGTTCGTAAAAGAAGAAGAAGGCGTGGAAACCATGGCGGTGCATTGTTACGGCGGAGAGTCCAGATCCCGGGCGGTTGCGGCGTTTATCGCCTTCATGCACGGAAAGGACAACTCTTTATACTTCGCCAAAGGCAATCCCAACGAACATGTCTACAACACCCTGATGAAGGTGTGGGAAGAACAATACCCCAAGGAGGATCTATGAAAACCTGTATCGTTTACTATTCTTTGAACGGCAATACGGAAAACACCGCGGAAAAGCTGGCGAAACTGCTGGACGCGGACTTGGTGAAACTGGAACCGCGCACGGAATATCCGGCCAAGGGATTCCGGAAGTTCTTTGTCGGCGGGAAAAGCGCCCTGCACGAAGAGACTCCCGCTTTGAAACCGTATGTGTTTGACGCAAAGAAATACGACGCGATCCTATTCGGCTACCCGGTCTGGGCGTCGAATGTGACCCCGCCGGTGCGCACGTTCATCGCGGAAAACCGCGGCGCGATCTTCGGTAAGAAAATCGGTGTGTTCGCATGCCAGGCCGGCTCCGGTGCGGAAAAAACCTTTGAACGTCTGGCGCTGACGCTGGGATTGGACAGCGTTCCCTATACCCTGGTATTGAATGATCCGTTACGAAAGCCGTCCGAAGCCAACGAGGAAAAAATCCGCCGGTTCGCGGAATCCTTCCGGGATTAAGAAAAAAGCTTCCGTTACTCCGGAAGTTTTTTTGTGTTGGCGAAATTGAGTTTGGCGGTTTTGCGCAGTTCGTCTTTGCCGTATTTCCTTACGAAGTCCGCCGCGAATTCATCGACAGCCGTTCCGGCTCCCTTGGGGAATTCCGTGCCGTAGGTTTCGGACATCCGGTCCATCGCCTGTAAGAACGCAAAGCGGGCAATCATGGATGCGGCGCCGACGGAAAGATATTTATCCTCCGCCTTGGTTTCAAAGGTAATGCCGCGGATGATTTCCGGTTCTCCCTCCAGATACCGGTAATAAAGGTGTTCCGGGGTGAACTGGTCGATGACGATTTTTCCGGGTAAAGGTCCGTATTTTTTCTTCAGGTTGCGGTAACACATGTTGTGAAGGCGGGCCTTGATGCGGTTCATATTGTTGGAAGGCTGTACTTCGTTGTACTTTTCGGGGGAAAGAAGACAAAGGGAATAGGGGACGCGGGCTAGAATCTTCGGGACGGTTTCCCGGATCGCCGTGTCGGAAATCTGTTTGGAATCATGCGCTGCGATATCCTTCAGAAACTTCGCGTCGTTTTCCCGTGCCAAAACCGCGCATACCGCGATCGGACCGAAGTAATCCCCGGTGCCCACTTCGTCGCTTCCGGCTTCGTCTTCGGTGAAAAACGGAACCGTGCGGAAAGGACGGGCGTATTCGTCCGCGCGCGGGCCTTGGAATACGGCTTTCCCGCTGGTGTATACCGTGATTACGCATCCTTCGGCTTTGACGCGGCTTCGCATATACGGACCGGTCTCCGTAAACGCGGACGCGGGAAAGCGCGAAAGAAGCGCGTGAATCTGTTCTTCGTTCAATGACAGGGATATCGCCGGCATAGTGTCTCCTTCGATATGATTTTACATCAAAATGAGTCGGCGGTATAATAAAGAAAATCGAAAGGAGTTTTTTCTATGGTCATTCCTTCCGGAATCATTCCCTTTGTGAATTTTATCGTCATCGGGTTTATCGTAATTTCCGTAGTTATTGGTTATAAAAAAGGGTTTGTCGTGCAGATTTTTCATCTGCTGGGCATTGTGGCTGCGATTCTGGTATCGTGGTATTTTTCGCCGATTCTGGCGGAAAAGTATGAAATTTTCCCGCAGAACCTCGTTCCGTTTGCCGGAACGGGCTTTGAAAACATGTTCTACGGGCGTTTGAACGCGTTATTGTGGCACGCGGCGTTGTTCTTCGGGGCGTTGTTATTGATCTTTTTGATCAAGCCGTTAATGAAGGCGCTGACGGAATTACCGGTCGTGCGTACAGTCAACCGTCTGTTCGGAGCGTTGTTTGCGCTGATTCCGGCAGCTTTGGTGCTGGTGATGACGGCGTACTTCTTCTCGACGCCGTTGGTGTTGAACGGGCAGGAAGTATTGGACAACAGCGTTCTCGGACCGGTGCATATCGTTTCGGAAAACACGCTGACTCTGTTGAAGGAACCTTTGATGACCCAGGAATCCATCCGGAAGATCATCAACGGAGATTCCTTGACGCAGGATGATCTGCGGCTGTTATGGAACTGGATGAAGACGGAAAACGCGGATCCGGAAAAGATCCGGGAATTCCTGACGCAATTCTCGGGCGGCACTCCGTTGCCGGGAGATCTGAACCAGACGGAGAAGCCGTAATGCTGGACCAAAAGACGCTGGAGGTGCTGGAATTTCCGGCCGTGCGCCGTAAGGTGTTGGAATATTGTTCATTTTCCGGAGGAAGGGAAATCATTGAGTCGCTGGTTCCCGGTGACTCTTTTCTGTATGTCAAAAGAGAATTAGCTTATACGAGATCCGCGCTGGATTGTGTCTACCGGTACGGAGGAATGCCTTTTTACGGGATCCGCGAGATCCGGCAGGCCGTGAATCTGGCCAAAAAAGGCGGCGTCATCGGGTTAAACGATCTGATGAATATTTCCTCGCACAACGTCGGAATCCGCGCTGTACAGGGGTATATCGCGCGTTTTGAGAAGAATATGGGGGCTGTGAACGATCTGGCGGAATCCCTGCGGACCGTGGACGATCTGGCGTCGAAAATCGACCGCTGCGTTACCTCGGACGGCAAGATCGCCGATCATGCGTCGCCCGAATTAGCCAAGATCCGCAAGGAGATCTCCCGTTCGAAAAAGGAACTGGATCAGAAGGCGCACGCGTACATTCAAAGCCATACCGCAGGTCTTACCGATTCGATCAGCGCCGAACGCAACGACCGCGTTGTCGTATTGGCGAAGACCGCGCAGAAGAATGTCCTAGGCGGGATCCAGTACGATGAGAGCGCCTCCGGCAATACCGTCTATCTGGAACCCAACGAATTGATTCCCTACAATAACGCCGTACTGGCCGCGAAACAGAAAGAAGCCCGCGAAGTCGAAAAGATCCTGCGGTATCTTTCCTCGCTGGTCGCGAAGGACGCCGTGACCCTGAACGCCAACATGGAAACTCTGTGCATCCTGGACGCGTTATTCGCCAAGGCGGAATACGGAAAATCCTTGGGCGGCATCACGCCGGAGCTTTGCGAAGACGACGTGCTGGATCTGAAAAACGCCTGGCATCCCTTGCTGGACGAACACAAGGCGGTGCGCAATCATTACCGCCTGGCCGATCCGCACCGAGCGTTATTGATCACCGGTCCCAATACCGGCGGAAAAACCGTTTCATTGAAGACCATCGGACTTTTCGCCTTGATGACCTACGCCGGGATCCCGGTCAGCGCGGATGAGGCCAAAGTGCCGTTTTACCGCGACATTTTCGTCGATATCGGTGATTCCCAGTCGATCGAACAGTCCTTAAGCACCTTCTCGGCGCATATGGCGATTCTGGCGGGTATTTTCGAGAAAGCCGATTCGAATTCGCTGGTGCTGATCGACGAACTGATTTCCGGCACCGATCCGAAAGAAGGGGAGAAACTCGCCATCGCGACGCTGGATTTCTTCCGGGAGCGCGGGATCTTCTTTATCGCTTCCACGCACTACGAACAGCTGAAACGCTACGCGCTGGAACACGACGACGTTGTGATCGCGTCGATGGAATTCGATCTGAACCGCTCAGAGCCGACCTATAAATACCGTGAAGGAACGATCGGACAATCCAACGCGTTTGATATCGCGGAACGGTACGGATTCCCCAAGGACCTTGTGGACAAGGCGCGGGAAATGAAGAAAAACGACGCAACGGAAACCGACCGCTTTATGGAACGCCTGCGCAAAGAAGAAGCGCGTAACGAAGCGTTAAGCGAAGAACTCGAGGCGCGTTTAAGGGAAAACAACGAACTCGGAGAGACCCTCCGTAAGGAAAAAGAACGTTTCGAGAAGGAACGCGACAAGATCCTGGAAGAGACCAGGGAAAAATACGAAGAAGAATACGCGGAAAGACTGGAGATCGCGGATGAGCTGATCGAGGAACTGCGGATGAAAAACGATTATTCCTTACCGGAGACAGTCCGCATCAAAAAGGAACTCAAAGATCTTTCCGGTGAGGAGACGGCGGAAGAAGAAACCGGCACCGATGAATTCCGGACCGGGGATATCGTGCGCATTCTCAAAAACAACCAGGTCGGCACCATCACCCAGATCAAGGGCAACCGCGTCATTCTCGACGTGCGCGGACTGACTGTCAAAACGACGATCGACGGTTTGCGCAAGGAAAAAGCCCTGCCCAAAGAAAACCCGCGGCGCAAGGCGCGCAAGGAATTCGTGCCGGACACCTATCCCGGAGAAGTCAATCTGATCGGTATGACAGTGGCGGAAGCGATGCCGGTACTGGACCAGTTCATCGACGGAGCGATCGTGCACCGGAGATCTTTTGTGCGCGTCGTGCACGGATTCGGAACCGGGAAACTGCGCAAAGCCGTATGGGATTATCTCAAACGCAACAAGGCCGTGAAGGACTACGGACCCGCGGACGCGAATGAAGGCGGTGCGGGAGCGACGATCGTGCACTTCGGGAGCTAGCGCATGGTAAGCGAGAAACTCAAAGCCAAACTGGCGACGCTTCCGAACAAGCCCGGGTCCTACCAGATGAAGGACAAAAACGACCGGATCATCTATGTCGGAAAAGCGAAAAACCTTCATAACCGCGTCAATCAGTATTTTGTCGGCGCGCATGATTATAAAACGACCAAGATGGTTTCCAACGTGCACGATTTTGACTATATCGTGACGTCCACCGAGAAGGAAGCGTTCTTACTGGAAATCAATCTGATCAAGAAACACCGTCCGCGCTACAACATTTTAATGATGGATGACAAAAGTTATCCGTATCTGCGTCTGACGAAGGAAAAATATCCGACGCTGGAAGTCGTGCGGGATCTCAAAAAACACGCGGACGCGCGCTATTTCGGACCGTATCCGGACGCGACCGCGGCCAGAGATACCCATGAACTGTTACAGACGCTGTATCCTTTGCGCCGCTGTAAGACCATGCCCAAAAAGGTATGCCTGTATTATCATATGGGACAGTGTCTGGGGCCTTGCGAGTATCCGGTGGACGAAGAGGAATACCGCAAGATGTACCGCGGGGTCACGGCCTTTTTAAACGGGGACACGGCGGAAGTGCGGAGGATGTTACGGGAAAAGCGGGACGAGGCGAGCGAACAGCTGCGGTTTGAAGACGCCGGGAAGTACCAGAAGATGCTGGA
>CACZNO010000002.1 GCA_902782505.1 uncultured Erysipelotrichaceae bacterium
ACCTACGATTTGCAGGAAATGTTAAAGGCGACGATCAGCGATCAGATCAATCTCGTCGTATTTACCGGCGGATGCAAGAACTGGCGCAACAACATCGTCAGCAAGTCCGTCAACCAGGTCTACCAGGTCACGACCGGGGATATGGAATGCCTCGTTCCCAATGCCGGAAACGCGGCGATGACCAATCCTGAAACCCTGACCAGTTTCATTCAATACTGCGAAGAGAATTTCCCCGCCAACCGTTACGACCTGATTTTCTGGGATCACGGCGGAGGATCGATCAGCGGTTACGGCTACGATGAAAAATACCCGAACTCCGGTTCGATGGACCTCGCGGGCATTGATAAAGCTTTAACTGCGGCAGGCGTCTCGTTCGATTTCATCGGTTTCGACGCGTGCTTAATGGCGACTACGGAAACGGCGTTAATGCTGAGCGAACACGCCGACTATATGATCGGTTCCGAGGAATCCGAACCGGGCATCGGCTGGTACTACACCAACTGGCTGACCAAATTGTCGCAGAACACTTCGATGCCGACCCTGGAGATCGGCAAACAGATCGCGGATGACTTCGTTTCGACCTGTGCAAGCCAGTGCCGCGGACAGAGCGCGACCCTGTCCGTCATCGATTTGGCGGAATTTGAAAAGACGGTTCCTTCGAAACTCGCGGCGTTCTCCCAATCGGCGAACACCCTGATCACCGGCAACGGTTACCGGACGATTTCCTCGGCCCGCAGCGGCTCGCGTGAATTCGGCGCGTCCGGCGGTATCGACATGGTCGACTTCATCGACATGGCCAACCGCGTGGGAACCAAGGAAGCCAAGGAACTGGTGAACGCGTTACTCAGCGCTGTCAAGTACAACAATACCTCGTCGGATATGTCGAACTCGTACGGATTATCCATCTACTTCCCGTACCGTTCCACGAAGTATCTGAACCCGGCATTGAAAACGTACAACGCGATCGACATGGACAAGGATTACACGGCGTGCATCAAGAACTTCGCGACGTACTCGACCAGCGGACAGATTTCCTCGGGCGGTAACTCGAATCCGTATTCTTCCTTACTGGGAAGTTATTCGCAGGATTACCAGACGGTGTCTTCGGGCGATCTGATCAATACGTTACTGAACACGTTCTTATCCGGCGGATTGAGCGGAGGGGGATCTTCCCAGCAGCAGCAACAGTCCAATCCGTATGAAAGTTACTATCAGATCTTCAATATGCTGTTCGGCGGAAGATCAATCGACACCCGTTCGATTTCCGACTACATCGCGGCGAATCACTTCGACGCCGATCTGAACTGGAAGAACGGCAAGATCAAACTGACCAAAGACCAGTGGAGCCTGGTGGACAACCTGCAGCTCAACGTCTTCTACGATGACGGAGAAGGGTATGTGGATCTTGGTACCGACAATCTCTTCAAGATCGATCAGGACGGAAATCTGGTCGGCGAAGCGGTTACGGACTGGATGAGCATCAACGGACAGATCATCCCGTATTACTATGTATCCTACAACGGACAGGAAAACGGCGATTATGTGACGACCGGCAGAGTTCCGTGCCTGCTGAACGGGGAAAAGGCGAACCTGATTCTCGCGCAGATCAAGGAAGGATCTTCGCTGGAATGGGTCGTCGCAGGCGCATCGTACTCTTACGAAGATGTGGATCCGGAATCCGCAATCACCGCGAAGAACCTGACCGAACTGACGGTCGGCGACACGATTGACTTCGTATGCGATTACTACGCGTATGACGGAACGTATCTGGATTCCTACCTGCTGGGCGATCAGATGACGGTCACCGGCGAATGGACCATCGGCAACATGGACATCGACGGACAGTATGTCCTGGCGACTTACCAGTTCACCGATATCTACCAGCAGAACTATTGGAGCGCTCCGTTAGGACACTAAGACACAAAAAAACCGTGACAGGGCGGCCTGAAACAAGGCCGCCTTTCTTATCGTACGGAATGGCTTTACAGGGTGAAACGGTGCGTGGTATGGTTTGACTGTGAAGTTCCGCAACGATGCGGGACAAGCGCGAAAGGGGGATAGGCCATGACCGATGATCAGTTGTATCAGGTATATCTTTCCGGCGATCAATCCGCCGGCGATCAGCTGATGATTCGCTATGCCGACAAACTGACGGCGTATCTGGATGCCTTTCTTCACAATGCGGGGGACGCCGAAGATTTGATGCTGGATTGCTTCACGGTGATCCTGGTGGACAAACCGAAAATCGCGGAAGGCAATTTCAGTTCCTATCTGTTCAAGGTTGCCCGCAACAAGGCCAATCGCCTGTGGAAACTCCGGTTCAAGCGTCAGGAATTCCAACTGGACGAAAGCCTGTATGAAATCATTCCGGCGGAAGATGTTTCCCCGGAAGACCGGGTGTTCCGAAACGAGCGGAATATCACCCTGCAGCGCTGTTTGGGAAAAATCGCGCCGCAATACCGGGAAGCTTTATGGTTATACTATTTTATGGATATGAGTTATGCGGAAGCCGCGAAAGTCATGAACTGTTCAACGAAGAAAGTGGAAGACTTATTGAGAAACGGAAAAGCGCGGCTGAAACAGGAATTGGAAAAGGAGGGAATCACGTATGCGGACATCGGATGAACGCATCAGCGAATTACATAAACGCATGGATACACGCCGGTATCAGAAAGACCTGCGGAAATACCGTCTCCAGTCGGGCCTGATGGCTGCGGGTTGTCTGGCAATCGTGATTGCATTGTCTTTCGTCATGTCCGGCGTATCGGTTCAAAACCCGGACGCTTTGCCGGGCGGGATTTCCGCGAGTATCTTTGCGGATCACACTGTCTTGGGATACGTGGTGATCGCGCTTTTGGCGTTTAGTCTCGGAGCGTTTGTTACGGTATTCTGTTACCGGCTGAAAAGACACATGGAGGAACGCGATGATTGAAGTCGTTGAGAATGCCTTACAAATTGCCGTTTTGGTGATCTGTTCCGTGATCGCGGTATACAAAGCGGTTCACTATAACAGCCGGACCTGGGCTTTGGCGGCTTTCTTTTTCATAAGCTGGGTGATGGGAGACATCTACTGGCTTGTGTGTCTTCTGTTTTATGACACGACACCGCAGATCTCCATCGTATCGGATTTGAGCTGGTACGCGTCGTATATGTTTTTGTATCTGATGTTATTGCGGACATCAAAACCGGATCCGGGCAGTACGAAACAGGCGCTGCCCTGGCTTGGCCCCCTGTTCGCGGCAGGTATGGCGGTATTCTTTATGCTGAAGGGCGAGATCCTGAACAATCTGATCTACGGATCCCTGATGGGATTACTGCTGTTTTCTTCCATCAACCGTCTTATTAACCGCACAACGGACCGGAATCAACGTTTTTTGCCCGCGATGATTCTTGTGTTCTGCCTTTTGGAATACGGGCTCTGGATTTCTTCGTGCTTCTGGACGTCGGACACTCTCGCCAATCCCTATTACTGGTTTGATGTTCTTTTAACGGTCAGCTTCCTGTTCTTTCTTCCGGCCATCCGAAAGGCGGTGTCCGCATGATCTACATCGAAAACATCTACATCTGTCTGGCCGCTCCGCTTTTCCTGGCGATTCTTTGCTTAAGGCGTGACGGAAGGAGAAGTCTCATCTTCGTACTGGCGGGCATGAGCGCCTGTCTTCTCTCGGCGTATGTCAGCACCTATCTTGCCGGTGCGGCGGGTATCGACCAGGCGACCGCGTCCTATGAGATCTCTCCGGCGGTGGAGGAAATCATGAAGTCATTACCGCTTCTGTTTTTCATCCTGGTGTTTGAGCCGGAGAGAAGATTCGTCCGTTCGGGGACGCTGTTGGTGGCGGTCGGGTTTGCGACCTTCGAGAACGTCTGTTTCCTTACTTCCTATGGCACATCGGATCTTCTGAGCCTGGTGATCCGCGGATTCGGAACCGGGGCGATGCACGTGGTCTGCGGGATGATCGTGTCCATCGGTTTATTCTATCTTTGGGACCGGATATGGCTCAGAGTGGTGGGAACCTTCGCGCTTTTGTGCTTTGTCACAACCTTCCATGCGGTCTTCAACATTTTTGTCAGTCAGACCGGTGTGATCTTCTGGATCGGCAGTCTGATTCCGCTGTCGGCGGTTTTGGTCTATCTGTTGTTTTTCCGGGGGAGAACCGCCAAGCCCTGAACAGAATTTCCATGCGCTTAAAAAAGCGCTTTTTTTTCGCGTTTGGGTTCGGGTTTTTCCTTTGTTCCGTACACATAATAGGTGAAAGGCTTATGCAGGAGGGTTGTCCTATGATGACAGAAGAAAACCGCATCGCGGCTTTACATGAGAAAATGGCTGCCCGCCGGCGCATGCAGGAGCGGCGGAAAACAGGCGTAATAGGCGCATGCAGCGTCGTCCTTTCCGTCTGCCTTCTCTTTGTTGTCCTTGAAAGCGGAATCGGACACGGTAACCAGGCATCCGGTATGTACAGCGGTGCCATGATTCTGTTTGAAGGTGTCGGAGGGTATGCGTTGGTCGCCATCATCGCGTTTACGGCAGCCGTAATCATTACGGTACTTTGCATGCGCCGTCAAAACAGGAAGTAGTTCATAATCATCATTCAAAAAACCAAGGGGGTAATAACGGATGAAACAGACAAAAAGAATATTGAGTTTACTGGTTTCACTGGCTATCGTGTTTACCATGATCGTTCTGCCGAAACAGGAAGTGAAGGCGTGGCTTGTGGATAACGCGTCGGATCTGAACACGGCAAGTGAAATCCTCAAACTGGACGAAACCATTCCGGAACAGTTGGATAAATATCCGGACGATGTGTACGGCATGGGGGAAGAACAGCCGTTCTTATTATCGGAACAGAATGAGCTGGCGTTAATCATTCAGGGCAGTAAGGGTCCGAAGATGTACCGGATGGATACCTTCAATATGAATATGACTTACCGGGACGAGTATGACCGCTGTTGGATCAACGGCATTAACTTCGCCAACGCCACAAAAATCTCTTCCTTCGGAGCAACCAATCTGGAGAATTACAACGACCTTTACTTTATTCAGAGTATCGGTGTGGACCGCGACGGTACCGGACGGAAACAATTCGTCGCGTCGGCCGGTTACACCGCGAATTATGTGAGATTAGTAGTGCAGCACGCCGCGACAGGCGCAGCAAAAACTTACACCATCGGAAAAGCGGCAATCGCAGATACAGCTTCACACTGGATGATGGACAACTATCTGGCGATCACCGCCGGCGACTACGACGGGGACGGGAGAGATTCCATCGTGGTCTATTTCTGCGGAGACGGGGACAACGCGAAACTGATCGAGTTCTACCCGACTTCCGGCGACGAATGGGCCAGCAGGACCGTATTGAATCTGAACACGGTTCTGGTCAACAAGGAGTATCAGACCAGTGATGAATATAAACATAGACCAGTAGTCAGTTTGGCGACCGGCGACTTCAACGGAAACGGAAGAGATCAGCTAGCCTTTTCGGCAGGTTTCTATAATACTTCCGGAGGTCCGGGCGCCGGATACCAGGATTATGAGTGCGATAATCTCGAACAGTTCTCCAGCTGCATCGGGATCTGTGACTACAATTCCGGATGGAGCGCGTCTTCCCCGATCTGGATGTACGACAAGTCCAGCGACTTTATCGGCGGCGGCAGCGAAAAGACATACGCGGTGACGATCATGCACGCGGCGGTTATTGCGGCCGGCGACGTGGACAACGACGGTATGGACGAAATCGTCGCGGCAGGGTACCTGGACAAGGATAAAGACGACGACAGCAAGAACTACGCGAGAGTAACGGAAGTCAACGGCAAGGTCACGAAGGTCAGTGATATCTGTAACTGGTCGGATAAACTGGTCTGTTCCGTGATCAACTATTCCAATACGGGTTACGGCAGAACGGCTTTGAAGGCTTTCGCGATGCCGAATTGTCAGAATTACACATTCCATAATTACTGCAAGGAAGAAGATTTTGTCTTCACGAAATTAGCCATGGCATGCGGCAAAGTCAACGGCAATAATTCCCCGGAAGAAGTCTTTATCGGTGGTATTGTCTACGATTTCTCCAAACAGACTCCCAAAGTAATCTATACTCCGGAGTTCGTGAGTTTTGATGAGACAACCGTATCCGGTGACGGGGCGGGAACCCAAAGTTCCGTAAACTGGGTGCGTAACGTTGCGGCAGGCAACTTCAACGCAAACGACGCCGGAAGAGAACAGTTTGTCTTCACGTTCTGGCAGAAAGTCTACGGCTCGGACCACAAAGAGTACTCGGCCATTGTCGGGGCGATTGCCGGTGTTGAATACCAGGATGATAAAGATACAGCCGGGAACGTGACCAGTTACGGCGCACCGAAGTATCACGCCTGCAGCGTCACGACGTCTCCCTGGTGGAGCGAACATCCGATTAATGACAGCACCGATACGTCCGCTGCGCAGGTGTTCGTCAAAGTCGCTTCCAGTTCCTATGCGATCAACGCGGTTCCGGTCGCGGTCGATATGGACGATGACGGCTTGATGGGACGCTTCGTCAAGAAGGGCTATGTCTACACCGACCCGGAAGTCTACGCGGTCTTACAAGCTGCTCCGTACTTCGCGGACATCAACAAGGCCGGCGGGTATGAAGATCCAGGGGATACTGCCTATGGCTTCTCGTATTCGTTCGGAAACAGCACTTCCCGTTCGGATAACGTGTCGTTTGAAGTCGGCCTCAATTCCGAAGTAGCCGGCCCGGCATTAAAGATGTCTTTGGAATTGGGATACGCAATGGACTGGTCGCATTCGTATGAAACCAGTTATAAAGTCGAAACATCCACCACCTTCCACGCCCAGAGCAAATCCATCGTGGTCCTCAGCCGTGTTCCGCAATTAGTATACATTTATGACCTTTGGAACCCGGACACCCAGGAATGGATTCCGCAGGGCTACAACGTCCGTGTTCCGATGACGCCGAAATTCTTCCAACTCAGCATCGACGAATACAACGAATTCGTGGATGAATACAACGCCCGGTTAAAGCCCAACAGCGAATATGCGCTCTTCAAGATCCAGCCGGGTATCGATATACCGGCGGATCATGAAGGATATCCGGAGAATTACTGGAGTGATTGGGCGCAGGCCGGTCCGTACAATTCGCCGCTTTCCGACGAATCGTTCACCCTGGGGTATTCCAGCGGCAACGTGGAGTTCTCGTATTTAACCGAAGAGGAACAATCCGAAACCGAGGAGGTCAGCCACGGCTTCCATTACGGATTCTCGATCCAGGGAGGCGCCAGTTTCGTGGTCGGCGAAGCGTGGGTCGGCGGATACGGGTCGATCGACTACAGTCATTCGACCGGATACACATCCACGACTGCAACGGCGAAAAACTGCAGCGGCAAGGTCCAGAACATTTCACTGGATGATTTGGAATTAGACGGTATGACAAAGGCGCAGTTTAGACAGGCGTATGCGTTCGACTGGTCCTTCGGAAAATGGGCAAAACAACTCGCGCAAAACGGAGGAGCGGTTACGTTCTACGGATACACATTGACGAAAGTGGCGCACCGCGCATTACCTCCGGCGAACAGCGAACAGACGAAAATCGTGAATCCAGGTTATTCCGCATTCTCTGACGGAACCGTGACAGCCTCATTGAATTCGGTCTTAAAGGTTTCCAAAGTGTCCGGAAACTCCAAGATCAGTTATGATTCCAACACGAAGAAGATTAAGGTGGCAGCCGGTTTAGCGGAAGGCTCTTACTCCGCGATCTTCAAGATCTCCAACGGTGTTACGGCTCTTGATACAACATTAAAGTATACTGTTGTCGTGACGAATGACACATTACCGGTCATTACGACACAGCCGAAGAGTCAATCGGTATCCGCCGGTACACCGGTCAGCTTCAAGGTTGCCGCGAGCGGCTCCAACCTGAGCTACCAGTGGTACTATCGGACAAGTTCCAACGGTACCTGGCAGCAAAGCACATCCACTTGCGCAAATACGGATACATATTCCTTACCGGCGTCTTCTGTCACCACAAGCCGTTCGGGCTATCAGTACCGCTGCGTTGTCTCCAATGCGGCAGGCAGCGTCACCAGTTCTGCGGCAACCCTGACAGTCACACCGTCTGCCGCACCGATCATCACAACACAGCCAAAGAGCCAATCCGTCTCCGCGGGCACGCCGGTAGACTTCAAAGTTGCAGCGTCCGGCACAAACCTGAAATATCAGTGGTATTATCGTACAAGTTCGACTGGCACCTGGCAGAAGAGCACCGCATCCTGCGCAACAACGAACACCTATAGTTTAGCCGCGTCTTCCGTGACGACAAGTCGCTCGGGCTACCAGTATCGCTGTGTGGTTTCGAACAGTTCGGGAAGCGTCACCAGTAATGCGGCGACCTTAACAGTTACTGCGTCCGGTCCGACGATCACGACGCAACCGAAGAGTCAGACTGTCAATGCCGGTACGGCAGTCGACTTCAAAGTCGTGGCGTCCGGTTCCAATCTGAAGTATCAGTGGTACTATCGTACATCCAGCACAGGCACCTGGACAAAGAGTACAGCCGCGTGTGCGACGACAAATACTTACAGTCTTGCGGCATCTTCCGTGACAAAGGCGAGAAGCGGTTACCAGTATCGCTGTGTGGTTTCGAACAGTTCAGGAAGCACGACAAGTAATGCGGCGACCTTAACAGTCAATGCCTCCGGTCCGACGATTACGACGCAGCCCAAGAGCCAGACCGTCAATGCCGGCACGGCAGTGAGCTTCAAGGTAGTAGCTTCCGGCACAAACCTGAAGTATCAGTGGTACTATCGTACAAGTTCGACCGGCACCTGGACGAAGAGTACAGCTGCGTGTGCGACGACAAATACTTACAGTTTAGCGGCATCTTCCGTGACAAAGGCGAGAAGCGGCTACCAGTACCGTTGTATCGTCAGCGACTCTACAGGAAGCACAACGAGTAACGCGGCAACCTTAACAGTCAACGCGTCCGGTCCGACGATCACGACGCAGCCCAAGAGCCAGACGGTCTCCGCGGGTACGGCAGTCAGTTTCAAAGTCGTTGCGAGCGGTTCCCATCTGAAGTATCAGTGGTACTATCGTACATCCAGTACAGGAACCTGGACGAAGAGTACAGCGGCTTGTGCGACCACGAACACTTACAGTTTAGCGGCATCTTCCGTCACAAAGGCGAGAAGCGGTTACCAGTACCGTTGTGTGGTTACGGATGGAAACGGACAGAGTGTGACCAGCTCCGCAGCGACATTGACCGTTCAGTAGAAAAACAGATCCTACGAATAAAACCACGGGGAGAACCCGTGGTTTTTCTATCGGTGCGCAAAGAGGCTTTCTTTTTTCAGTGTTTTTGTTTTTCCCGTTTACAAACCCACGGGTTTACGTTATAATCCTTAAGCACACGGCGGTCGTGGTGAAGCTGGTTAACACAACGGATTGTGGCTCCGTCATGCGCGAGTTCGAGTCTCGTCGATCGCCCCATGTGAAAAAACAAGTGATGCGGATCTTCGCATCACTTTTCTTTTGTCAAAGGCAGAAACTGTTCGGATAACAGACTCAACAGTTCTTTCCGCTTGATGATTCCGATGAATACGTCCCTGTCATCCACGACCGGGATGAAACTCTGGTCCAGCGATAACGCAAAGACTTCCACCAGAAGAGCGCTGGAATACAAGGCGCGGTAGGGACGATAGTGCTCAATGTCCTTGATCAGGACCTTTTCCGCTTCGTGCACGTCAAAATGCGCGCGGTTTTTTATGTAATGTAAGATATCTCCTTCCGATACGGTCCCGGTGTACTTTCCCTGATCATTGATCAGGGGAACAACACTGAAACGGTGCGCGTCAAATTTTTCAAGCGCCTGGCGGATCGTGCAGTTTTCGTCCAGATAATATGTGAACTTTTTCGGCGTCAGTAATTGAAGGATGTTCGTCATGATTTCATTATAGAAAAATCCCGGGAATGTACAATCGCTGCGCCGGAAGTGTCAAAAAGAGTCATTATCCTGTTTATACGTGCCTTTGAAAACAAGAAAGATATTTTCATGAAATGTTTCATGAAACGACGATTGAAAACGGTTCGAAACTGCTTTAAACTTTGAGTATTAGTTTACTCCGTCTGCGGAATTGTCCGCATGCGGAGAGGAGGAGCCTTATGAGAGAAGTATGGAAGAAACTGTTGGCGGTTCTGGTCGTCGTCCTCATGATGACGAATCAGACAGTTTCCGCACTGGCGTACGAGACCCCGGAAGGGGATGACAAGGAAACCGGTACGGAACTGGTGCTGGAGGATCTGGATCCCAAATCTTTAGGAATCCGGTATCTCGGCGAAGAAGGGGAAACACCCGCATCTCCGGCAGAAGACCTGGAAAGCCTGACGGATATCGTCCGTGTTTCGATCGTTCTGGAAGACGAATCGACGCTGGAACACGGGTATTCCGCAGAGAATATCGCCTACAATACGCAGGCAGTGTCCTACCGTGACGCGTTAAAAGTCAAACAGGACGAACTGACCGCGCGCATTGAAAAAGAAATCGGCGCGAAGCTGGACGTTCAATGGAACATGACCCTGGCGGTCAACATCATTTCCGCGAACGTGAAAGTGAAGGATATTCCGCTGATTGAAAATGTGGAAGGCGTCAAGAAGGTCGTACGGGAAAACCGTTACGAAGCCCTGGTGGACGATCCCAAGACGGTCAACACCTCCCAGTTCATGGTCGGGGCGTCCTCCGCGTGGTCCGCGGGATACTACGGTGCGGGAAGCCGGATCGCCATCATCGATACCGGTATCGACACGACCCACCAGTCCTTTAACGCGGACGCGTTTAATCACGCGATTGCGGAAGACGGATCTTCTTCCGAACTCATGACGCAGATTTCCTCGACGGTATTGAACAGCCTCAACGCCAAGAGCAAGCTTTCTTCCCTGACGGCGGCGCAGACGTATGTTTCCGCGAAAATCCCGTTCGGATTCAACTATGTCGACGGAAGCACCACCATTAACCACATCAACGATACCCAGGGCGAACATGGGTCCCATGTCGCTGGTATTGCGTCGGCGAACCGTTATATCAAAAACGGATCGTCCTACGATGAAGCAATTTCTTCCGTAAAAGCGGTCGGCATGGCGCCGGACGCGCAGTTACTGATCATGAAGGTTTTCGGCTCCAAGGGCGGCGCGTACGATTCCGACTACATGGTCGCAATCGAAGACGCCATCACCTTAGGCGCGGACGCGGTGAACCTGTCGTTAGGTTCCGGCGCGCCGGGCTGGACTTATGATTCCACCTACCAGGATGTATTAAACAACCTGAGTTCTTCCAACAACGTGAAGACGGTCGTTTCGATTTCCGCCGGCAACGCCGGTCCGATCACCGAAAACCTGACCACCGATTTATATATTGAAGACGTAGGAATGCACACGGGCGGTTCCCCGGGATCGTTCCTGAACAGTCTGGGCGTCGCGTCCGCCGATAACATCGGGGAAACCGGCACGCCGTTAACGTTCAACGGAAACCAGACCGTATACTACACCGAAACCGAAAGCACCGGTGCGGCGATGTCCTCCATTGCCGGATCGTATTCCTATGTGTTCATTGACGCCGTTGGGAACACCGCGGACTATCAGGCCGTCAACAGCGCGGAAAGCTTAAGCGGCAAGATCGTCATCGTCAACCGCGGCGAACTGAGCTTCTATGAAAAAGGCAACAACGCGAAATCCTACAGCCCGAAGGCGGTCATCGTCGCGAATAACCAGGCCGGCGCCATTTCGATGGACCTCTCGGATTACACCGGCACGTTCCCGATGGTTTCGATCACTCTTTCGGACGCGAACACGATCAAGGCGAATTCCACGGCGCACACCACCGGAAATTATACGTATTACACCGGTTCGGTCACCGTCACCAACGCGATGTCTTCCGGTTTGACGACAAGCCGTGACAACGCGATCGTTTCGTCCTTCAGTTCCTGGGGCGTTCCGGGATCGCTGGTCATGAAGCCGGAAATCACCGCGCCGGGCGGAAGCATCCGTTCGGTCGCCGGCACCAACAAGACCACTTCCGGCGCAACCGCAGGCGGATCCACGGCTTATGAAATCATGTCCGGTACGTCCATGGCGGCTCCGCACATCACCGGTTTATCCGCACTGGTGGCGGAATACCTGCGTGAAAACGATCTCTCCGCGGTCAATTCCGCGCTGACTTCGAAGTACACGAACCGCGCGATCGTTCAGAGCTTACTGATGTCGACTGCGACTCCGATGAAGCCCAACGGTGAGTATCTGTCGGTCCTGCAGCAGGGCTCCGGCTTAGCGGAGGTCTCCAAGGCCGTAAGCGCGTCCAGCGTCATCATGATGAGCGAGGACGACGATACCCTGACCGCATCCACCGGTTCCGCGGCGGACGGCAAGGTCAAAGCCGAATTCGGCGACGATCCCAAGCGCCAGGGCGAATATGAATATTCTTTCACCATCTACAACATCACGGATACCGATCTTGCGTATACGCTGGCGACGGATCTCTTCACTCAGAAGGCAGAAGACGGCTTCATGCGCGAAGGTACGGAAGCGATCACGGCGAATGTCCGTTATATCTATGATTCCGAAGGAGCGGTGAGCCATGACGTCGACAAAGACGGGGATACCGACAATGACGACGCGCAGGCGATCCTGGATTATCTGACCGGCAAGCTGCCGGCGTCCGATGCGGATTTGTCCGCGGCGGATCTGGACAACGACGGTGCGGTGACTTCGGCGGATGCGCGGTTATTACTGGGATATGAACCGACAGTACAGGAAGGCTTAATCGTCAAGGCCGGATCTTCCAAGAAAGTTACGGTCAAGATTTCCTTAAAGAATAAGGACGCCCTCGACGCGTCGCATCCTAACGGCGCCTATGTCGAAGGTTACACCTATGTCAACTGCACCACCAAAGGCGCAGGGGACGGCGTAAGCCTTGAACACACGCATTCGATTCCGCTGTTAGGTTTCTACGGCAGCTGGACCGATCCGT
>CACZNO010000003.1 GCA_902782505.1 uncultured Erysipelotrichaceae bacterium
AAACGATTTGAACGGATTCGCGCCTAAATCGGAAGCCGCCACCAGAAGGTTCGGATCGATTTTGGCCAACGAGTTATAGATCTGAATGATCATGTACGGCAAGAAGTTGTAGACCATGCCGACAAAGATCTTGAATTCGGTATTCACATCGAAGTTCAGCATGATACCGCGCCACGCATAGGTGCGGACCAGCATGTTGATCCACATCGGAAGCGTGATCAGGAGAATCATCATTCCCTGTTTTTTCTCGCTTAAGCGCGCGATCATGAACGCTGCCGGATAACCGATCAAAACGCAGAAGACCGTCGTCAATAACGCAATGCGCAGCGACATCCAGAGAACGCGCGGGAACGTCGGATCGCTGAAGAAACGCGCGAAGTTTTCAAACGTGAACTTCACGATCAGCGTCTCGTTGCCCTGCGTCGTAAAGGCGTAGAACAGAATCATCAGCATCGGTATTACAATGAATACCGCCATCCAGGCCAGATACGGATGGGACATTCTCGAAAAGGATTTCATAACGTGTTCCCTCCCGTCTTAACCTTTTAAGCTCTTATGCATTACATGGATACTGTCATCCGCGAGATTTAACGCGATCTTGTCGCCTTCCTCGTACGGGTCATATACTTCCACTTTGTAGACGCGGCCCTTGGTCGCAAAGGTTACCGGATAGGAACCCGGCGTAACCGTATTCGGTTCGAAATCAAAGTTGACATCGGTAATGGATACCGGAGAATCATCCTGTAAGTTCCACGCTTCCGCGCCGGCCCAGGTACGAAGGTCGGTCGAAATCGCGATGGATTCGTGTACTTCATCCGCGGACTTGTAGATATCGAACGCGGAAATACCGATATTGCGCTTCGCGTCTTCAATGTACTTCGGTTCCACCACGAACGCCTTGACGGTGATCTTGGTGTTTTTGCCGGTCGCGAAGGTTACGGAGTATTCACCCGGCGCTTCCTTGATGTCATGTTCCACTTTGGAAACGACGATATCGTTTTCCTCCGGATCCCACGCGTGGGCGTTGGCACGGCTGACAAGTTCCATCTGATCCATGACGGCCACATCCTCCAGGTCGATGAAGAAATCGTTTGCGGTGATGTTTTCGTTGGCTTCCGGATTGAATTCGTCGTGTCCTTCCAATACATGCAGCGTAACGGTCTTGGACGCGCCGGAAATCGTCTCCACCATCATTTCATAGAAGATGCCCTTGAAGACGACGGACTTGACTTCGCCCTTCATCATGCCTTCGCCGTTTTTCGCGATGTAGAAATCTTCCGGACGGATCAGAACGTCCACGACTTCTTCCTTCTTGAATCCCACGGAATGGCACGGATAAATATGATCGTCGAAGAACACTTCGTTATCGCTCTTCATGACGCCTTCCACAATGTTGGATTCGCCGATGAAGCGTGCGACATATTCGTTCGCCGGTTCGTTGTAGATTTCAAGCGGGGTGCCGATCTGCTGGATCTCGCCTTCCTTCATGACGACGATCTTATCGGACATGGTCAATGCTTCTTCCTGGTCATGCGTAACGTAGATGAAGGTAATACCTACTTCCTGCTGGATGCGCTTTAATTCCAGCTGCATCTGTTTTCTTAACTTCAGGTCCAGTGCGCCCAAGGGTTCGTCAAGCAGTAAGACGTTCGGTTCGTTGACCAGTGCGCGCGCGATTGCCACACGCTGCTGCTGACCGCCGGACATCTGGGTGACGTTTCTCTTTTCGTATCCGGTCAGATTGACCAGATCCAGCATTCTCTTGACTTTCTGTTCGATGAGTTCTTCGCCCTCTTTCTTGATGCGAAGACCGAACGCGATGTTGTCGTATACGTTCATATGCGGGAATAACGCGTATCTCTGGAATACGGTGTTGATTTCACGCTTGTACGCCGGCAGTTTGTCGATGCACTCTCCGTCGAAAATGACTGTTCCTTCATCCTGTTCCAGGAATCCGCCCAGGATCCGCAGTAAAGTCGTCTTTCCGCATCCGGAAGGACCCAGTAAAGTGACAAACTCGTTTTGATAAATATCCAGGTTAATACCTTTCAAAACGATCTGTCCGTCAAATTCCTTGACAATGTTATGAAATTCAATCAGTTTTCTTCTCTCGCTCATGTGATGATCCTCCCTTTAAAACACCGGCGGCGTAGACACCCAGAGCACCGAGGCTCTGGTTTTGGAATCGTTCCGTAAGATGTGCGACTTTTCCCCGTGCAGGTAGAACGTTTCCCCTTTTTTCAGGACATACTCTTTATCTCCGATCACCAGGGTCACTCTTCCGGCCAGCACGTAACCGAATTCCTCCCCTTCGAACGGTTCGACTTCCTCCGAACTTCCGCCCGGATCCAGCTCCACCACGATCGGCTCCATCTCGTTTTTCTGCGCGTTGGGCACAATGTAGCGGACGGTCCTTTCTTCCCGTTCGTCGACGAAGATGTCCTCTTCACGGAATACTTCCGCGTTTTCCTTTTCTTCCCGGAAAAACGTGGACATGTCCGTTCCCAGAGCTTCGACGATGTCCTGCAGGGTCGCGACAGACGGAGAAGCCATATCATTTTCCAATTGAGAAAGGAAGCCCTTGGACAATTCCGTGCGGCTCGCCAGTTCTTCCTGTGTCAGATTGCTTTTGATCCGAAGTTCCCGGATCCTGGTTCCAATGTTCATCGCGCACCTCCGCACACGAAATAATTATACCGATTCCGGGCCCCTTCGCAATATAATTTTAAACATTTTGTTTAGAAATACTAAACACGTCCCGTAAATTCGCCTTGTTTTTCCTTTTTTGTCATTTTCATACAAAAAAGACCGGCGTCCGATGCCGGTCTTACAGACTCTTTTTCTTCTACTTCACCGTCAATGTGACAATGTTTGATGTCACGGAACCTGCCGCATTGGTGATTACGCACTTGTACTGATAACCGCTTCGCGCCTTGACGACCTGTGACGCGGTCAGTTTATACGTATTCGTTGTTGCGCAGGCAGCCGTACTCTTCATCCAGGTTCCGCTGCTCGAAGTTCTGTAGTACCACTGATACTTGAGTCCTCCGCCGCTCGCTGTCACTTTGAACTCCACGGCATTTCCCGCAGATACGGTTTTACTCGAAGGCTGCGCAGTGATTTTCGGTTTTGTCACCACGGTCAAAGTTACGGTGTTACTGGTAACCTTACCGCCGGAATTGGAAACTTCACACTTGTATTGATAGCCGTTTCGCGCACTCACGACCTGTGACGCGGTCAGTTTATATGTATTTGTCGTCGCACAGGCAGCCGTGCTTTTCGCCCAGGTTCCGGAGGAACTCGTACGGTAGTACCATTGATATTTCAGTCCCGATCCGCTGGCTGTAACTTTGAAGTTCACCGCGGTCCCGGACGCGGCAGTCTGGCTTTTCGGCTGCGCGGTAATGGTCGGCTTTGCGACAGACGATACTGTCAGGGTAACTATACCGGAGGTCTTCGAACCGGCGCCGTTGGATACGACGCACTTATACTGATAGCCGTTACGCGCGGAGGTGACCTGTGCGGCTGTCAATTTATACGTATCCGTCAGCGCACAATCCGCCGTGCTTTTCATCCACGTTCCGTTCGACGATGTACGGTAGTACCACTGGTATTTCAATGCAGTCCCGCTCGCAGCGACCTTGAAATTCACCGCCGTTCCTGCCGTCACTGTCTTGCTGGAAGGCTGCGC
>CACZNO010000004.1 GCA_902782505.1 uncultured Erysipelotrichaceae bacterium
AATCCAGCAGCGTCATGCCGTCGAGCCAGTTGTTGTTGTTTTCCATGATCGCCGCGTTTTCGCCTTCGCATTTGCGGATCAGTTCCATGCCGCTGGTCAGGTTGCCCCACTGATCGCTTCCGCCGATCTGGATCTCGCATCCGTGCGCGCGGTATAAGTTCAGCCAGTCAATGGCCTGTAAAATCGTGTAGCTGAATTCCGTGTAGGAAATGCCCTTGTCTAAACGCGAACGGATCGTGTCCTTGTTGATCATGTACGCGACATTGAACATCTTGCCGTAATCACGTAAGAAATCCAGCAGCGTCATGCCGTCGAGCCAGTTGTTGTTGTTTTCCATGATCGCCGCGTTTTCGCCTTCAAACGACAGGAAATGCGCCAGCTGATTCTTGATGCATTCCGCGTTGTATAAAACCTCTTCATGGGTCAGAAGCTTGCGTTCCGTGGTCGGTCTCGGATCTCCGATCATACCGGTAAATCCGCCGCAAAGCGCAATCGGACGATGTCCGGCTTTCTGGTATCTGCGCAGCAATAAGATCTGCTGCAGATGTCCCACATGCAGCGACGACGCTGTCGGGTCAAATCCGCAATACACGGTTACCGGGTTCTTTAACCGTTCTTCCAGACCTTCCGCGTCCGTAACATCCTTGACCAATCCTCTCCATCTGAGTTCTTCAATAAAATTCATCTTTGTTTCCTCCTGCATAAGAAAAGCGCCCCGCAGGACGCTTTGAACGTGGTACCACCTTGCTTCGCACAAAAACTGTGCCTCGACTCCGTTATCGCCGGATTCCGCGTCCCGGTTTCCCGGGAATGCTCCGAGGTGTATTCCCTTTGTTCCCAGACTGCCTCGCACCGTCCGGCAGTTCTCTGCTCTGTTTCCAAAGGTACTCTTTCTCTTCAACGCAATTTCTATTTTACCTATTTTGTCGTGTCCCGTAAAGACACAAGATAACTCAATTCGATCGATTTATCGGAAATCGGATCCTTGTTCAGCATCTTCGTCATGATCCGCATTGCCACCGCGCCCAAATCGTAGGTGGGAATGCTGAGACTGGAGATACGCGGACGCACGATGTCGTTGTACTTGGAATCCATCATGCAGAAGATCTCGGTGTCTTCCGGCACTTTCATTCCGTTTTCCATGCACGAATTCATCGTCGCGACGGCTTGCGTATCCCGGTTCGCAATCACTAAATCGTGTTTGTGATTCGAGAAATACTTGCGCAGATACGAATAGGTCGTACGGTAATCCGACGGGATCCGGATCAGGTTTCCGAACTTCTTGCCGTATTCCTTAAACGCTTTCGTGATCCCTCTTTCCAGAACTTCCATCTCCAGCGGATTCTTCCGGTCTTCTACTAAGGCGATATTGTCGATGCCGCGCTTCAGATAATCCGAAGTGAATTCGTAGATTGCCTTCTCCAGATCGACATAGACCGAACAGATGCTGTCGCCTTCCACGCAATATCCCAGATATACGATGGGAATACTGTAGTTTTTCAGATTCTTCAGTTCTTCCGACTTCAGGGTATCATTGTAGACGATGATCCCGTCCATGCGGGACTTGATCACGTTTTCGATGATCTCGTTCATCTCGTTGATCCCGGCCGTCGATGTATGAAGAATGATGTTGTACTTGTAGATCTTCGCGACATTCAGAAGTCCGTTGATCAGCTTCCCGGTATAGTTGAAACTGGATTCCGGCAGCACCAGCGCAATCGAAGTGGTTTTCTGCAGCGCCAGACCCTGCGCGATGGCGTTGGGCTTGTAATCCAGTTTTGCGATCGCCGCCTGTACCTTCTGGCGGGTATCTTCACGGACAACGGGAGAACCATTGATGACTCTGGAAACCGTCGCCAAAGAAACGCCGGCTTCATGAGCGACGCTGTAGATCGTTACACGTTTCATATTCTTGCCGTCCATCGGTACCCCTCCTTCCGGAATTATTTCTGTTCTTCGTCTTTATTCGTCAATTCTTCCAGGAATTTCGTCACCGCGCCTACGGCATAATTGAATCCGCGCTTCACGGTTTCAACGGTATCCGCGACGGTTTCGTTTTCCATGGCTCTGTCAAAGCCGTCCTTCGCCGCTTCATACGCTTTGCCGGCAGTGTCCTTCACCGTCGCAACGACTTCCTGTACCCGGTCGTCTTCCCAGACGTTTTTCACGGTTTCGCCCGCTTTTTCCGTCGCTTTGGAAGCCGCGTCGGAGATCTCCGCCATTTTCTTCTGCACATTCGGATTTTCCGCAACGCCTTCGTAAATGGATTTTACTTTCTCAGCGGCCGTGTCATAAACGTTTTTCAGCGCTTCCATTCCGTCCGCCTTGGTTTTATCGTCTGCCTTGAACAAATTCTGGAGCGATGCCGTTCCCTTGTTCAGCAGTTCTTTCAGTTTTGCGAGAGCTTTGTTCATGTCTTCTTTCGCCTCCCTTTCTTCCTGCTTGGCGTCATATAAACGCTTCGCGCTTTCGAAGATTCTCTGCGATTCCGCCTTCACGCCCGCGACGATGTCTTCCGCGGCTTTTTCGGCGTTGTTTTTCAAATCTTCCGGCATGCTTAACCTTCTTTGTTCTCTTCCGGTTTTTCCGCCGCTTCTTCCGGCAGTTCTTCCGCCGCGCGCACTTCGATAACCTGTTCTTCCTTCTTCTTGGTGATCGCTTCAATGATCTTCTTTAACTGATCAATGATCTTATTGCATGTCGCCGTAATGGAATCGAAGAATCCGCGCATCGAAGACTCGGACGCCGCACGCAGCGCTTCCACCGACATCGATACGTTCACGATCGCGCGAACCGGCATCTTCATGTCATCCAGATAGTCATTGACGATATCCAGCGAGTTGTTCAGTTTATCCCCCATGCGGATGAACTTGCCCAACAGCGAGATGATCCGGATGATCAAAAGAATCCCGACGATTAACAAAACAATTAATAATAACTGAATCAGAGACTGACCGTTTTCCTGCATCCAAGCATTCATTTTCAACACCTCTTATTTAATGGTTACATTTTACCTTGTTATGAAAATTTTTTCAATAAGTGTGATAGCGTTTTCGGACATAAAAAAACACCGGTATGCCCGGTGTTGATTTCCGTTCTGTTACTGTTCTTCTTCGTCGAAAAGACTGAGGTTTTCGGTATCCTCGTGATGACGTACCGGAGATACGGACGGAGACGCCACTTCCTCGTTGTCGGTATCGATCAGAAAGTCATCGTTGATCAGATCGTCAATCGAAAGATTCGCAACCTTGGAAGGAAGCTTTTCGTTCTTCGGTTCCGCGATCGTACCGTTGATCGGAGAAAGAACGGTGCCGAGCGGGCTTTTCTCCACCGGTTTCGCCGGTGCGAGGCTGACCGGTTTCACAGCCGGTTCCTTTTCCTTGACCGCGCCCGAAGTCATGCCGTAAATCGGAGAAATGACCTGGCTGTACTGATAGTTGATCTGCGGTTCCTTGGAAGCCGGTTTCGCCACGGCGGGCTTGTTCTGAATCCGTTCCGTGACGGTTTCCTTCGCCGGTTTCGGTGCCTTTGCGCCTAATGTGACGACTTCCGGCTTTTCCGCAACCGACCAATCCGCATGCGTCACCGCGATTTCCGGTTCCTTATAGGTGATCGCCTTCGAGGGTTCCTTTGCCGCCGGCTTTTTCGCCGCCGGGGTCTGCACCGCCGGTTTCGCTTCTTTTACCGGAGCGATCAACGGCTTGACAGCTTCCTCTTCTTCCTCTTCATCTACATCTTCTTCCACGAAGATCACTGATTTGATTTTTTCCCAAATTCCTGCCATAACGCACACCTTCCTTAATTCTTTGTATTGTCCGTATCGTCTTCCAGCATATCCAGAAGCGAGCCGTTTTCCGGATAGATCTTCTGGAAGATATCCAGCACTTCTTTCCGGTAATTGATCATTTCTTTCTGGGAATAGGCGCTGACCACCTGTTCCTCATCACACCGGATCGTCCGCGCGATCCGCATCATCGATGCGGTCATGTTTCCGGTTTTGGCCAACGGACATTCCGCTACCAATATTATATTCGAAGTTTGGATCATTACGCCATAATTCTTTTGGTCCAGACGATAAATTCGGCACCGGTATTCCCGGACCAATCCGCCCCCGGAAAGGAAGGTCCCTTCCTTTTCGAAAATCTGGTTGGGGAACGCGTCAATTTCCCGCATCACGACCAGATCCGGGTTATCCGACGAATAGTATTTGGCGGTAACGATGGCCGGCACATCCACCGTTAAGACGCAGTGTTCCCCGTCGATCAGAAACACGGAGTTCGTCTTATTGGCTTCCGTACGGCCGATCGAGGGTTCCAGATAGAAACTGATAAAGCCCTGGTTGGTATTGACGGACGACGAAATCTCGGAAGTGACCGCCCCGTCCAGTTTGGCTTTCACATCCTCCAGCATCATCCGTTCATTCGGTATTTTCGCGCATCCGCCCATCCACACAAGAAGGGCCAGAACGCACACGATCCACTTATTCTTCATTGATTTTTTCCTTATGTCTCCATACAGCCCGGTAGATCGGCTGTCCTTTATCCATAAATTCCTGTTCGTATTCCGTAATCACGTCTTCGTCATGCGGTGTTTTGCGGAAATCGTCGTCCCTTTCGATAAGATCGAACAGGTCGTTCATCTTCTCCAGGGAATACTCGTAAAGCCCGATGTTGTCGGTTTTTAAGATCACCAGCCCGTCCGGCTTTAAGATCACGTCGTACTTCTTGCGGAACTTCTCCGCGGTCAGTCTGCGTTTGGCATGCGACTTCTTGGGCCAGGGATCCGAGAAATTCAGATGGATCACATCCACTTCTCCCGGCGCGAACCATTCGTCAATTCCTTCCGCGTCCCCTACGATGTATTTCATGTTGGAACCCGGCGTCAGGCATTTCTTAAGACCGATCGCCGCGGCGTCCGGACTTTTCTCCAGCGCGATCCATCCGGTATCCGGGTACTTTTCGCCCATTCCGATCCAATACGAACCCTTGCCGGCGCCGATCTCCAGACGCACTTCCTTTGTGCCCAGGATCTCGCGCCATCTTCCCTTACAGGTTTCTGGCGCCTGGATGACCGTATCGGTTCTTTCTTCAATGTAGGGTTTCGCCCATTTCTTCTTTCGCATCCGCATGTAGTTATTTTACCACAGAAACCTTTTCCTTCATAGAAAAAGCCGCACGCATACGGTGCGGCTTATGGATTCTTATTCGGAATCTCTGTTTTCTCTGGATTCTTTCCGGCGGTCAAAGCGGCGGTTGTTCGATCTTCTCGGACGCTCGCGCTTTTCCGTTTCTTCCATGCCTTCCGGTTTTTCGATCAGGTCCTTATGCGAAACATCCACACGGCCCTTTTCGTCGATACCGGTAACCTTGACCTGGATCTTGTCGCCGATCTTGAGAACGTCGGACGGCTTTTCGATACGCTTGTGATCGATCTTGGATACGTGCAGTAACGCGTCGGTTCCTTCGAACAGGTTGACAAACGCGCCGTAGCTTTCCAGACGTACAACCGTTGCGTCGTAGATTTCGCCGACTTTCGCTTCCTTCGTGATCGCTTCGATCTGACGTACCGCCTTGTCGACCATTTCCTGGTTCTGGTGGTAGATGAAGATTCTTCCGGAGTTGTCTTCGTCGATATCGATGGATACGTTGTCGCATTCCTCGATGATCTTGTTGATGACTTTTCCGCCCGTACCGATGACGTCACGGATCTTTTCCGGATTGATGTAGATCACACGGAACTTCGGAGCGCTTTCCGCTACATGGTCTCTCGGTTCCGCAATGGTCGCTTCGATGACGTCGAGGATCTGGAAGCGTGCCTTATGCGCCTGCGCCAGAGCTTCGGACAGGATCTCGCGGGAAACACCGTCGATCTTGATATCCATCTGTAACGCGCAGATACCTTTTCTCGTACCGGCAACCTTGAAGTCCATATCGCCGAAGTGATCTTCCATACCCTGAATATCGGTCAGGATCGTGTAGCCCTTTTCGGTTTCGATCAAGCCCATCGCGATACCCGCAACCGGTGCCTTGATCGGTACGCCTGCCGCCATTAAGGACATGCAGGACGCGCAGATCGACGCCTGGGAGCTGGAACCGTTGGATTCCATGACTTCCGCGACGGTGCGGATGCAATACGGGAAGGTCTCTTCATCCGGCAGCACCTGCGCCAGCGCTTTTTCGCCTAACGCACCGTGGCCGATTTCTCTTCTGCCCGGTGTGCCCATACGGCCGGTTTCTCCCACGCAATACGGCGGGAAGTTGTAATGGTGCATCCATCTCTTCTCCGTGCGCGGGGTCAGATCTTCAATGATCTGGTTGTCGCTTAACGAAGATAACGTGGTGACCGCGAGAACCTGCGTTTCACCTCTGGTGAACAGCGCCGATCCGTGAACCCGCGGGAGGATGTCCACCTGCGCGTTTAACGGACGGATCTCGTCGACCTTGCGGCCGTCCGGACGTACCTTGTCTTCCACGATCAGACGACGTACTTCGCCGGCTTCGATTTCCGTGCAGACTTCCTTGGTCATCTTTACGGCTTTTTCCTTCGCCTTGTCGTTTTCATATTCGAAACCGGAAATATATTCCACCGCTTCCGCCGTGATCTCGTCGATCTTGTTGTAACGGTCTAACTTACCCGGAATCGAAACCGCTTTTTCGATCCGTTCCTTGGCGAACGCATTGATCTTTTCACGTAATTCCGCCGGAACTTCATATAACTTGACTTCCATCTTCGGCTTGCCGCAGGCTGCCGCGATTTCTTCTTCGAACGCGCACAGTTTCTTGATCGCTTCATGTCCGAACATGAGTGCGTCGACCATGTCGTCTTCGGAGACTTCCTTCGCGCCGCATTCGACCATGTTGATGGCGACCTTGGTGCCCGCGACCGTCAAGTCGATGTCGCTTTCCTTTGCCTGTTCGATCGTCGGGTTAATGACGAATTCGCCGTTCACGCGTCCGACTTTGACCCCTGCGATCGGTCCGTTGAACGGAATATCCGAAACACATAACGCCAAAGACGCACCGAACATCGCGGTCATCTCCACCGAATAATCGAAGTTGCACGCTAACGCTGTGTTGACGACCTGAACGTCATTGCGGAAGCCTTCCGCGAATAACGGACGGATCGGACGGTCGATCATACGCGCCGTCAGAGTTGCGTGTTCAGTCGGTCTTCCTTCTCTGCGGAGGAATCCTCCCGGAATCTTCCCTGCTGCATACATTTTCTCCTCAAAGGAAACCGTCAGGGGGAAGAAGTCCTGATCTTTCGCTTCCTTGCTGGCCGTTGCGGCGGAGAGTACTACCGTGTCCTCATAACGAACGAGGACGGAGCCGCCGGCCTGTTTGGCTATTTCCCCGGTCTCTACCGTTAAATTACGGCCGAAGAAATCCAAACTGAATATCTGTTTTCCCATTTTTCACCTCATAATTTTCACCGCTATATTTTACCACGATATGGAAAGAGTACAATCTCTATTTTCAAATCCGGTGAAATTCTCTTTCCGCGCCGCAAGATAAAACCCGGAAGTACCGGGTTATTCTTCGTTATCTTAAGGATGCCTCGGTCGCCGCGTTGGTGATGGCTTCCAGCAATCCCTGCACCGTCACGGTCGCGCCGGTATAGAGATCGGCGTCCATACTGGTGGACTGGTTGGCCAGAATCTCGTTGATGACCGTATCCATTTTTCCGATGACTTCCACATCTTCGTACTGGATCTCGGTGCGCATCTTCGGTCCGCCTTCTTCCGCCGGTCCTTCTTCGCCCGTTACCGGCTGTTCCGGGGTTTCCCCCTCTTCCACCGGCACCAGCACTTCGATTTCCTTCGTGTAGTTCGCTTCCGCGCTTTCCAGGATGTCGATGGCGATGATGTTGGCTTCGTTAACCGTGATTTTCACCGTGATCGGACCGTTGTAGCCCTGTCCGGTCCCGGTATAGGAACCCGGCGTATAAAGGTACGATGTCGTATTGATATCCGGATGCACCGGCGTTACGAAAACATCCTTCACGGCCTGATTCATGCATCCGCCAAGGAAGATCATAAGCGCCAACCCGAGGATCAGTTTTCTCTTCATGGAATCTCCTTAAGAAAGAAGCCCCGAAAAAACGGGGCTTTCGACATTGAATTACTTACGCAGTTTCAAGCGCTGGATCAGTGTACGATAACGGTTGATATCGTTCTTCGCGAGATAACCCAGAAGGTTTCTGCGCTTGCCGACCATCTTCATCAAACCTCTGTAGGAATGGAAATCCTTCGGGTTCGCCTTCAGATGTTCGTTTAAGCGGTTGATCGTAGCGGTTAATACGGCTACCTGTACTTCGACGGAACCCGTATCGCCTTCCTTGATCGCGTATTCTTCAATAATCTTCGTTTTTTCTTCTTTTGTTAACATGTGTTTTCCTCTCTTTTTGTTTGAACTTTTCAGCCAAGCAATCCGTTCAATTGCGAGGAATCGCGGAAAACCGAGCTGAAAGCCTAATTATCATAGCACCCCGGCACCCCGAGGGCAAGATTTTTTTACTCTACCGTAACGCTTTTTGCGAGATTGCGCGGTTTATCGACGTCCAGCCCCTTGGAAACGCTGATATAGTACGCCATCAGCTGAAGCGGGATCACCGCTAAGGAAGTCGTGAAGTGCGCGTCGATCGGCGGAATGTAGATCGTGAAGTCGCTGGTTTCCTCAATCTTGAAGTTTCCGTAATTCGTCACGCCCACGATATACCCGCCGCGGCTTTTCACCTCGGTCATGTTGCTGAGGGTCTTTTCATAAAGGTGCTGCTGGGTCACGATCCCGAACACCAGCGTCCCTTTTTCAATCAGACTGATCGTACCGTGCTTGAGTTCTCCGGCGGCATACGCTTCCGAATGCACGTAACTGATTTCCTTGAGTTTCAGGCTGCCTTCCATACTGATCGCGTAATCGATCCCGCGTCCGATGAAGAACGCGTCCTGGATGTTGGCGTATTGCGCCGCGAACCACTGTAAGCGTTCCTTATCCTCCAGGATCGTTTGGATTTTCTCCGGCAAAGTCTCCAGATCCCCGATCAGCGCGTGATATTTCTCCGGCGTGATCGTTTCACGGATTCTCGCAAATTCTAACGCCAGCGCATAGCACGCCGCTAACTGCGCGCTGTACGCCTTGGTGGTAGCCACGGCGATTTCCGGACCCGCCAGCGTATATAACGTGTGTTCGCTTTCCCGCGCGATGCTTGATCCGACGACATTGACAATGCCCAGAGTATGCACTCCCTGCGCCTTCGCTTCCCGTAACGCTGCCAGGGAATCCGCGGTTTCTCCGGACTGGCTGATTACGACCACCAGGGTTTTGGGGGTCAGAATCGGACGGCAGTACCGGAACTCACTGGCCAATTCGATCTTTACCGGAATGCGTGCGAGATCCTCGATGACATTCTTGGCGACCATGCTGACATGGTACGCCGAACCGCACGCGACAAAGTAAATCTCTTCCGTATTCCGCAGAATCTCTTCCGTGATGCCGGCAGCGGAAAGATCGATCTCTCCGTCTTTGATCACCGAATGCAGAGTATCCCGGACAGCCTTGGGCTGTTCGTGGATCTCCTTCATCATGAAGTGTTCGTATCCGCCCTTTTCCGCCGCATCCGCGTCCCACTTGATTTCCACCGGTTCCGCCTTCACTTCTTCCTGATCCATGTTGAACAACTGAAGACCGCCCTTGGTAAGACGCGCGATCTGCCCGTTTTCAATATAGTAGACGGTGCGGGTGTATTTTAAGATCGCCGGAACATCCGACGCCAGATACGTTTCTCCGTCTTTTCTTCCCAAGATCAGCGGACTGTCCTTGCGCGCCGCGTAGATCTCTTCCGGACGGTTTTTGAACATGATCGCAAAAGCGTAGGACCCGCGCATCTGATTGACCGCGTGCGCGATCGCCCGGATGGGATTGTCCGGATTCTTGCGGTAATGATAATCCACCGCCTTGATGGCGATTTCCGTATCCGTTTCGGAATAGAAGGTATATCCGCGCTTTTCGAGCCGTTCCCTAAGTTCCCGGTAATTCTCGATGATGCCGTTATGGACGCCGACGACATTCAGACCGTCGCTGACATGCGGATGCGCGTTGGTCTCGGAAGGCTCCCCGTGGGTTGCCCAGCGGGTGTGCCCGATGCCGCAGGTGCCGAACACGGATTCCCCGTTGTTCGTCTTTTCCTGCAATACTTTCAGACGTCCTTTCGCCTTGATGACGACCGGGTCTTCTTCTTTATTTCGAACGGCGATTCCCGCGGAATCATACCCGCGGTATTCTAAACGGGAAAGTCCTTCCAGCAAAATCGGCGCAGCCTGTTTGTTTCCGGTATATCCGACAATTCCACACATATGATTGTTTCTCCTTCGTTTCTTTAATGGTAACACATTCCCCCGCGTTTTTCACAAAATCCAAAGCCATACGAGCAGAAAGGCTCTGACCAGATCCGGCAAAAACGGAATCCGTTCTTCCTTCCCGAACGCAAACCGGCAAAGTCCCGCAAACGACGCGGCCATCACCGCCCAAACCGTGTAATACGCTCCCAGAACAACTCCCGCAGCCAGAACGAAGAACCCGTCTCCGGCACCCATCCATTCCTTTTTCAGGATTTTTTCCGCAAAAACCGCAAAAGATATCATGACGATCCCCGGCGCAAAATCTCCGAGAAGATTTCCTGTCTTTTCCGCATAGAAAAGACGGATTACGGCAGTACACAGCCCGAACAACCCTAACGCCGCGCCCGGTACGCACATCGTTAGCCGGTCCGCCTCCGCCAGAAACACCGCCAGAAAAACCATTCCGCACGCAAAAGAAAGGTAACCCGCATCCGGGATTTTCCGTCCCGCCTCGATGCAGTAAAAGGCGCAGAACACCTCCGTCAGCGGATAGCGCGCCGGGATCTTTTTCCCGCAGTACGCGCATCTTCCCTGCCGCAAAATGTACCCTAACACCGGAATCAGATCGAACGGTTTCAGCGCATGTCCGCAATGGTCGCACACGCTGCGCCTCGCATTAACTTCCGGATGCGCAAAACGGTATGCCGCGCATTGCGCAAACGAACCCGCCGCCATTCCCGTCAAACCCAAAAGAAAATACCGGATCATAAACACCTCCGGTATGTAATACGCACGGAACTCTCAAATTCCCGCGTTAATCCAAAAAATCCACCAGAACGTCATGCAGCACGAACATTCCGCGCTTTGTGGTTCGTAAAAAACCGTCTTCGATCACCAGGTTTTCAGCCTTCACGTGCTTTTCCAAAGCTCCGGCATACCGTGTTTCCAAAGAAACACCGTACTTTTCCCGATACCCGGCTAAATTGATTCCCTCGCGCAGGCGAAGCCCCATCATGACCGCTTCAAACCGTTCGTCTTCTTCCGATAAAGGAATTTCTTCGCGGCGGCGTTTTCCCTTAATATAGTCGTTTAGGGAAACGTTATTGGTGTAGCGGATCCCGTTTTCCTTACCGCTGGCTCCCGGTCCTACGCCGATGAAATCTTCATAATGCCAGTAGATCTTGTTATGGAAAGATTCCCTTCCGTCCTTCGCGAAATTGGAAATCTCGTATTGACGATATCCGTTTTCTTCCAGGTACGTGATTGCCGTATCGTACATGGCTGTCTCGGTATCCGGATCTGACGGCGTCTTTCCCTGCCGGTAGAAAAGTGATCCTTCCTCCACCGTCAAGGAATAGACCGATAGATGCGGAACTCCCGTCTTTACGGCTTCTTCCAGCGTCTTTTTCCAGTCTTGGACCGTTTGTCCCGGTAACGAGTACATCAGATCGAGCGAAATGTTTTCGATCCCCTCCGCGCGGCAGATTCCAACCGCATTACGGATCATCTCAGCGTCGTGCTTTCTTCCCAGCATTCCCAAAATCCCATCGTCAAACGCCTGCGCTCCCAAAGAAATCCGGTTCACCCCGTTTTCCTTCAGAAGACGGATCTTTTCAGGCGTTACTCTTTCGGGATTGCATTCAACGGTTAACTCTTTAACCGGAAGAAATCTCTGTACGCCCTCCAGCAGACTTTTCAGCGTTTCTCCGCTTAGAACACTGGGCGTTCCGCCGCCGATATAGATCGTATCAACGCTTCCTTGAATCTGATTCAAGTCAAAAACCGCTTCCTTGGCCCATGCGGCTGCCTTCTCTTCGTTATAACGGAAGCGATAGAAGTCGCAATAGGCGCAAACGGACGCGCAAAAAGGCACATGGATGTAGAGGCCTCTACTTCCGGACATCCGGATATCTTTCCTCCACGTTCTTGATTTTTTCAATTACGACGTCCCGGTAATCCCAGCCGAGATCATGCGCCAGGCTCACGGTATACATCAGG
>CACZNO010000005.1 GCA_902782505.1 uncultured Erysipelotrichaceae bacterium
CGGCGTCATCATCTTAATGAACGTCATGCCGATGGGTATCATGGGTATGATCGACAATCTGCGCTACAAACTGCGTAAGAAACTGAAAAAAGCGAAAACACCGGACGAACCGGCGGCAAAGGAGGCAAAGTAAGATGGCGGAAGTATTATTGGAAGTCCGTAACGTCAACAAAGCCTTCGGCGGTGTCGTCACGGCAAAACAAGTAAACATGAAGGTGGAAAAGGGCGAAATTCACGGCTTGATCGGCCCCAACGGCGCCGGTAAGACGACTCTTTTGAACCTTATCAGCGGCATCTACGACGTGGATGGCGGACAGGTCTTCTTCAAGGGAGAAGATGTGACCAAGCTTCCGCCGTATACCAGAGCGCGCATGGGCATCGGACGTACTTTCCAGAGCCCGCGTTTCTCTCCGCGTTCCAGCATCCGTGACAACCTGCTGGTCGGAACGGACCTGGACAATAAGATGAGTTATCTCTCTTCGTTTGTCGGAAAGAAAGGCGCGGACTTCGACGCGGAATTCAAAGAACTGATCAAGATCGCGGGATTCACGTTTGACTGGGATGAACGGATCAACTCGCTGCCGTACGGACAGCAGAAACTTCTGGAAATTATCCGCGCGATGCTGTCCCATCCGACGGTGATGCTGGTAGACGAACCGTGCGCCGGTCTGAACCTCGATGAACAAAACCGGGTGAAGGATCTTTTGTACAAGGGTCTCGAACAGGGCATGGGTATCGTATTGATCGAACACTCGATGGAAATGGTCATGTCGGTATGCCACAACATTTCCGTACTGAACTTCGGCGAAATCATCGCGGAGGGAACGCCGGCGGAAATTCAGGCAAACCAGCAGGTTATTGAAGCGTACTTAGGAAAAGACGAAGATACATTGGCAGGTGGCGGACATGTTGGAAATTAAAGATTTACATGCGTATTACGGTCCGATCGAAGCCTTGAAAGGCCTCAATCTGAAAGTGGACGAAGGTGCCGCGGTAGCCATTATCGGTGCCAACGGCGCCGGCAAGACGACGCTTCTGAACTCCATTTCGCGCATGGTCAAAACGACCGGCAGCATCACCTGGAAAGGCCAGGAACTGACGACTCTGAACGCGACGAAGATCGCGAAGATGGGCATCATGCACGTACCGAGCGGACGTCATGTATTCCCGGGTTTAACGGTATACGAAAACCTGGAAGTCGGCTCGGTCAACTGGCATTCTCCGCTGCGTGACGGTGACTATACCAAGGATCTGGAATTCATCTACAACCTGTTCCCGCGTCTGGAGGAACGGAAAAACCAGCTTGCCTGGTCCTTATCCGGCGGCGAACAACAGATGCTGGCGGTAGGCCGTGCCTTAATGGGAAGACCGAAGATCCTGCTTCTGGATGAACCGTCCATGGGTTTAGCGCCGGTGGTCGTCAATGAACTGTTTGAAAAGATCGACGAAATCAATGAAAACGGTATGACCGTACTGATCGTCGAACAGAACTCCAAGGTGGCATTGCATCACTCTTCGTATGCGTATGTCATCGATGACGGAAAGATCACGATGGAGGGACCGTCGTCCGAACTGGCGAACGATCCGCGCATCGTCGAAGCTTACTTAGGAAAGAAGAGAGGTTAAATCATGGAAAAAGAACTGTACCCGTTATTTGGTGTTATCACAACCGTTATCACTCCGTTCAACGAAGACCTGTCGATTGATTTCCCGAGTCTTCGCCGTGAAATCGATACCGCCTGCAAGGCCGGCGTCGGCGGCTTCTTGGTTCCGTGTCTGGCCAGCGAACTTCCGCAGTTAAACGCAGAAGAACGCATTGAACTGACCAAGGCAGTAGTCGACGAGGCGAGAGGCCGCGCGAAAGTCATCGCGGGCATTGCGGCAGATACCCAGGAAGGCCGTATCAAGAACCTCAAGACCTATATGGCGCTCGGGGTGGATGGGATCAACGCGCTGATTCCGTTTACGACCAGAGAAGAATACCGTAAGTACATCGAGGAAATCGATTCCTATCATCCGGAATTCTTATGCATTCAGGACGCGGACTTCAACGGTCCGGGTATGCCGGTGGACTTCCTGGCGGAATTATTCCGTGACATTCCGTCGTTCAAGGTTGCGAAGGTCGAAACCAAGAACTGCGGCGAGAAGTACGGTCAGCTGTTGAAAGCGACAAACGGCAAGCTCAATATTTCGAGCGGCTGGGGCAACGACCAGATGATTGAAGCGCTGGACCGCGGCATTCATTCGATCATGCCTTCCGGCTTGTTCGAACTGTTCACAGGCGTCTACAAGCGTTATGCCGCAGGCAACCGGGAAGCGGCGAAGAAATTATTCTTCGATATTCTTCCGATCATCACCTTCACGCGGCAGGGACAGTCGCTGAACCGCAAGTTCCACAAGCGCTATATGAAGGCGTTCGGCATCTTCGATACCGATCTTTCCAGGGAGCCGGTACAGTTTGACGAATACGACGCGCGTTACGCGGATGAACTGATTGAACGCGCAAGACACATCATCGCCCATTTGGACGAGTACTAAAAGAAAGTGAAGGACAGCTATGTTTCATGTGATGTTGTCATACCCCTTATTCGGGGAAGGAATGAGAATTCTGGAAAACAAGACCGATCTCTTCGTATCCAACGACGGAGATCTTAGGCCGTATCTCGAACAGCTCGGGAAGGCGGACGCGTTTATCACCCGGAATGTTCATCCGACCAAGGACATCCTGGACCGCTGTCCTTCTTTAAAAATTATCGGCATTCCCGGAAGCGGCTACCAGAACTACGACGTCGAAGATCTGACAAGACGCGGCATTGCGCTTCTGTACTGCCCGAATATGAATTCCCTGGCGGTGGCGGAACACGCGGTCGGATTGGCGTATGCGCTTCTCAAATGGATTCCCTATGATGACGAAGAAGTCAAAAAGGGAAACTACGGCGTGCGGAACCGGTTCAATCACGGAATGATGTCCGGAAAAACCGCGGGAATCGCGGGATTCGGGCATATCGGACAGCTTACGGCGAAACTGTTTGCGGCCAACGGATGCGAGATCGTGATTTACGATCCCTTCCGCACGGAAGAGGACGCGAAGAAGCTCGGGTACGGATACGCGAAGACTTTGACGGAACTCGCGGAGAGATCCGATATCCTGTCGCTGCATATGCCGTCCCTGCCGACGACGTATCACATCTTCAATGAGGAAGTGTTCGGCGCAATGAAGAAGGGTTCCTATTTCGTGAACTGCGCACGCGGATCCGTGGTGGATGAGAAAGCGTTATACAAGGCGCTGGAAGACGGAACGTTGGCGGCGGCAGGACTGGACGTCATGGAAAAAGAACCGTTTGACATGGACAATCCGCTGGTGCATTTGCGGAATGTGATTGTGACGCCGCATGTCGCGGGGGTGACGAAGGAATCTTCGGAAGCGATTCATGAGAAAATCGTCGTGACGTCACTGGAGCTTCTGGAAGGAAAAGAAGTCCGGAACATCGTGAATCCCGATGCGCTGCAGCATCCCAAATGGAAGGAAATTTTCGGAGGTGAAAAATGAGAGTTTACTATGTGAAAAAAGACGGACGGAAATTCACAGCCGTATGGGATGAAAAGCGGGAGGTTCTGATCGATGTGCGCAAACTCGGGTATGACGCGGCAGGGATGCTGCGGTTTATCCGGTTAGTGCACTGTGATTTTTCGAAGCTGAACGAACGGCTGGAAGAGGCGCGTTCCCGCGGGGAGTCCGACGGAACGCTGGAAGAAGCGCAGATCCTGGCACCGATCGAACATCCGCACCGCGATGTCATCTGCATGGGCTTAAACTACCAGGCGCATGCCGAGGAAATGGCGAAAGCGAATAAGAACGCGAAGGAAGCGATCCGCAATTATCCGATTTACTTCGGAAAACCCGTGGACCGGATCCGGGGTCATATGGAAGAGATTCCTTCCCACAGCGACTTCATTTCCACGCTCGATTACGAATGCGAATTGGGCGTGATCATGGGAAAAGACGCGGATCATTTGAAGGAAGAAGACGTCCGGGATCATATCTTCGGGTATACGATCATCAACGACGTGACCGGAAGAGAACTGTCCCGTCACAAACAGAATTACTACATGAAAGGATTGGACGGCACCTGTCCGATGGGACCGTGCATCGTGACCGCGGAGGAGATCGCGTATCCGCCGAATCTGAACATCACCCTGGATGTCAACGGGGACCCCAGACAGAACGGATATACCTCGGATATGATCTTCGGCATTGACGAAATCGTATCGGTATTATCGCAGGGCATGGTGCTGCAGGCGGGGACGATCTTCGCCACCGGCAGTCCCACCGGCATCGGATACGGAATGAACCCGCCGGTGTTCTTAAAGGACGGGGATGTCGTTCATTGTCATATCGATCAAATCGGCGATCTGACAAACATCGTGAAGGACGGTGTGAAATAAGGAGATGTTATGCAATATTGTCTGAAATTACCGAAAACAGTGTACAGCGGCGAGAATTCGCTGGATAAAATCCTCGAAATCATCGAGAAAACCGGCACGAAGAAAGTCGCGGCGTTTACCGACAAGAGTCTGGAAAAACTGGGCCTGTTCGGATTGATTGAACAGAGATTACAGAAAGCGGGCGTTCCGTACGATATCTTTGATGATCTGCCGGCGGAACCGACCTACATGGCGGTGCAGAATGTCATCGACCAGTTCAAGAAAGAAGATTACGATCTGATCGTCGCGTGCGGCGGCGGATCGGTGATGGATTCCGCGAAACTCGCGTCTATCTTAAAAACCGACGAGTACGGCGTCAGGGAACTTCTGACGGATCCCAAGCGCGGGCATAAGACGACACCGGTTGTCATGATTCCGACCACGGCGGGAACCGGCGCGGAAGTCACCCCGAACGCCATCGTGGGGGTTCCGGAACAGGAACTCAAGATCGGCATCGTCAATGACGATCTGATCAGCGACTACGGCATTCTCGACGCGGAACTGGTGCGCAATCTGCCGCGCAAGATCGCCGCGGCGACCGGGGTGGACGCGTTATGCCATTGCATCGAGTGCTACACTTCCAACAAGGCCAATCCGTTCAGCGATATTTTCGCGATGGAAGGGCTGGATCTGATCCTCAACAACATCGAGAAAGCCTGCGACGACAAGACCGCGATGGAAGCGAAAAACGCCATGCAGGTCGGCGCGTTCTACGGCGGGCTTGCGATTACGGCATCCGGCACGACCGCGGTGCATGCGTTAAGTTATCCGTTAGGCGGCAAGTACCATATCGCGCACGGCGTATCCAACGCGATGTTACTGGTGCCGGTGATGGAATTCAACGAAGACGTGCTCGAAGAGAAATTCGCGGAAGTATATGACCGCTGTTACCACGGCGAAGAGCGCCTGACAAATGTCAAAGACAAGAGCGCCTTCATGATCAACTGGATGGGCTCCATTGTCGAACATCTGAATATTCCGACCAGTCTGAAGGAATTCGGTGTACCGGAAGAAGACCTCGAAGTTCTGGTCGAATCCGGCATGAAAGTTACACGTTTATTAGTCAACAACAAGAAAGTCGTTACCCCGGATGATGCCCGGGCAATCTACAGGAGGGTATTGTAATGAAACACGTAGACATCAAAGGTATTATTGTTCCGATCTGCACACCGTTCAACGCGGATGAAACTGTCAATCACGAAGTACTGAAACAGGAAGGCGAACGCATGATCGCCAACGGGATCCACGGGATCTTCTGTTTCGGCACGAATGGCGAAGGCTACATCTTAAACGGTAAGGAAAAACGCGAAATTCTCGAAACCATGGTGAAATCCGTGAACCACCGCGTACCGGTTTATGCCGGCACCGGCTGCGTTTCCACCGCGGAAACCATTGAACAGTCCTTAATGGCGAAGGAAGTCGGCGCGGATGTATTATCCATCATCACTCCGTCGTTTGCGAAAGCTTCCCAGGACGAACTGTATGAACACTATGCGGCCGTCGCCAGAGCGGTCGACATGCCGATTCTTCTTTACAACATCCCGGCAAGAACCGGCAACGCGTTAGCTCCGGAAACCGTGGAACGCTTGCTGGCGTTTGACAACATCGTCGGTATCAAGGATTCTTCCGGCGTCTGGGATAACATTCTGGCGTATCTGGAAGTTGCGAAGAAGAGAGACGACTTCACCGTATTATCCGGCAATGACAGCCTCATCCTGAATTGCCTCAAGCACGGCGGAACCGGCGCGATCGCGGGCTGCGCGAACGTTTATCCGCGTACTCTTTCCTCGATTTATGACTATTTCAAGGCGGGAGATCTGGAAAACGCACAGAAAGCCCAGGATTCCATCGTGACCCTGCGCGGCGTCTTCAAATACGGCAACCCGAATACGGTCGTCAAGAAGGCCGTCAACTTACTGGGTTACCCGGTAGGCGACTGCCGCAGACCGTTCAACGGCTTATGTGAAGAAGGCGTGGAAGCTCTGAAGAAAGTCCTCGAAGAAAACAAGGCATTGGGAATGCACTAGGAGAAGACATGTTACCGATCATCGGAATCTCCATGGGTGATCCGTTCGGAAACGGACCGGAGATCACCGTCAAAGCGTTAAACGACAAAACCGTCTATGACCGCTGCCGTCCGTTGGTGGTAGGGGACAAGGCGGCGATGGAATACGCGCTGAAAGTATCGAAAAAGGTCAACGGAATCGATCTGAAACTGCACCTGGTGAAGGATCCTGCCGAAGGTCTTTATACCTACGGTACGATCGATCTTCTGGATCTCGGATTACTGAAACCGGAAGACATTCCGGATCATTCCGAAGAGGAACATCCGGCGCCGTTCAAAATCGGCGCGTGTGCGTTAGGCGGCGAATGCGCGTTCCAGTATGTCAAAACCGTGATCGAACTGGCCATGGACAACAAGGTCGACGGCACCGTTACCAACGCCTTATCCAAGGAAGCCATCAATATGGCGGGCCATCATTATTCCGGTCATACCGAAATCTATGCGCACTATACCGGCACGAAGAAGTACGCGATGATGCTGGCGCATGAGAACCTGCGTGTGGTCCATGTTTCGACGCATGTATCGTTACGGGAAGCGTGCGACCGGGTAAAGACTCCGCGCGTGCTTGAATGCATTCACTTAGCGAATGACGCGATGCACGCACTTGGGATCGAACATCCGAAAATCGGTGTCGCGGGTCTCAATCCGCACTGCGGCGAAGACGGCATGTTCGGACGGGAAGAAATCGATGAGATCCAGCCGGCAATCGATATCGCATTATCGGAAGGAATCGATATTCCGGAAAAGAAACCGACACCTCCGGATACCGTTTTCTCCAAGGCGCTGGGCGGCTGGTATGACTGCGTCGTGGTCATGTACCACGATCAGGGCCATATCCCGACCAAAGTCGTAGGCTTTGTCTACAACAAGGAAGAAAAGCACTGGGAAGCGGTCGCCGGCATCAACATGACCTTAGGCCTGCCGATTGTCCGTGTATCGGTCGACCACGGCACCGGTTTCGGTCATGCGGGAAGCGGGCATGCCAATGAATTGAGTTTGGTCAATTCGATCGATTATGCGATCATGTTCGCGATCGACCGGAAGAAAAGAATCGGCGAAACAAAGTAAAGCGCTGTTTCTTCTGTTAGAGAAGAATATGAGTGAACCGGGAGATACAACTCCCGGTTTTCGAATACAAAACTATCGGCTGTATGAAGGAAGAGTTGTATAATATACGAGACGGAGGATAAAGCATGGGAAACTGGTTTTATAAGATGAAACAGAAGTGCGAACGGTTTACGGTCCCGAATCTGACGATGTTTGTCACGTTCTGCATGGCGGCCGGATTGGTGCTGCTGATGCGGGAAAAC
>CACZNO010000006.1 GCA_902782505.1 uncultured Erysipelotrichaceae bacterium
ACGGGCAAGCTTGCCGTTATTGGTGATGAACTGCGTCGCGGCGGTGATCGCGGTGATCTATGCGTTTTTCTATAAGCGCATTTCCGGAGCTACCGAACGCATGGCGAAGGGAGATCTGGACCTGAACGTTGATACGCAATATCTGGTCGGCCCGGTGAAAAAACAGGCGGAAAACCTGAATTCGATCCGGGACGGGATGAAGACGGCAGTGGAAAGCCGCATGAAATCCGAACGGCTGAAGACCGAACTGATCACCAATGTCTCGCATGATATCCGCACGCCGTTGACCAGCATCATCAACTATGTGGATCTTTTACAGAAGGAACCGGGCGAAGAGGAACGCAATAAGTACATGGAACGCTTATCGCGCAACGCCAACCGTCTGAAAAAACTGACGGAAGATCTGATCGAGGCTTCCAAGGCGTCCACCGGCAACATTCCCGTGCACGCCGAAAATCTGGACCTCCGGGAAATCATCGAACAGGCCCTGGCGGAATACGAGGAACGTTTTGAGGCGAAGAACCTGGAGCCGATCATCAATATGGACCAGGGCGTGAAAGTGTACGCGGACGGAAGGTTATTATGGCGTGTGCTGTCCAACCTTTTCTCGAACATCTCCAAATACGCCCATGACGATACGCGTATCTACATCGACGTTAAAGCGCAGGGGAACGCTCCGGTGAACGTCTGTATCAAAAACATTTCCCACGATCCGCTGAACATCGACGCGGACGAACTCATGGAGCGCTTCGTGCGCGCGGACAGTTCCCGTCATACCGACGGAAGCGGCTTGGGATTAAACATCGCGAAAAGCCTCATGGAGTTACAGGGCGGCGCGTTAAACCTGACAATCGACGGCGATCTGTTCCGGGCGGATATCGGGATCCCGGCGGAAAAAACCGAACCTGTTTCTTAAGAAAAGCGCTTTCTTTATTAAGAGTAGTTTAAGGATTACGGAAACGTCTGTAATCCTTTTTTCGTGAGGTTTATAACTTTGGCAAGGGAGGTGTTTTTATGAAAGCACTGATGATTTTCGAGGAATTCAACAAAATCGCCGCGGTGTTGTTCGGGATTTGTTTCATGTACCAGATGGTATATATGGTGATCGGCCTTTTGGCGCCGAAAGAGGAACCGGAAGAAACCCGCGAGAAAAAGCGCTACGCATTTATGATCTGCGCCCGCAATGAGGAAAACGTGATCGGGGAACTGGCGGAATCTCTGCGCGCGCAGGATTATCCGGAGGAACTCTACGACATATACGTTCTGGCAGACAACTGTATTGACGCGACCGCGCGGAAGGCAAGGGAAGCCGGCGCCATCGTGTATGAGCGTTTCAATCCGGAAAAAATCGGAAAAGGATACGCCCTGAATGAACTTTACAGCGATATCCTGCGGGACGAGGGAACCGAACGCTACGACGCGTATATCGTGTTTGACGCCGACAATATCGCGGACCCGCACTTCCTTTCCGCCATGAACCGCTCGTTCGCGTCCGGAAAGTACGACGCGATCACCGGATACCGCGCGTCCAAGAACTATGGCGAAAACTGGATTACCGCGGGATATTCCCTGTGGTTTTTACGGGAAGCGCGTTTCACCAACGATCCGCGCATGCGTATCGGCAGCACCTGCATGGTCTCCGGCACGGGATTCTTAGTCAGCGCAAAGCTGATGAAGGAAAACGGCGGATGGCCGTACCACCTTTTGACGGAAGACATTGAATTCAGCGTCAACTGCGCCCTGCACGGAAAACGCATCGGATATTGCGATGATGCGGTCTTCTATGACGAACAGCCTTCCTCGTTTGCGGTATCGTTCCGGCAACGGCTGCGCTGGACCAAAGGGTTCTTCCAGATCACCGCAAAATACGGAAAAAATCTGATCCGCAAAATTCTGCAGGGAAGGGAAAACGCGTTTGACTGTTACGACGTGTTGATGACCGTTGCGCCGGCGAGCATTCTCACGGCCGGATTATTGATCTACAACCTGGTGATCCTGGGGGCTTCCTTCTTCATGAATTCCTATATGGCAGGATTGTTCCAGGCCGCCGCGATCCGCTATCTCCTTACGGCCGTCTGGGGATTCTTCAGTCATTTCTTCCTGATGGGGGCTTTAACCCTGATCAAGGACTGGAAACGGATCCCCGCGACTCCGTATGAAAAAATCGCGAATCTGATCGTATTCCCGCTGTTTATGTTTACGTATGTGCCGGTTACGATTGCGGCGGTATTCGCGAAGCCGGAATGGAAACCGATCAAGCACGGCGCAATCAGCCGGATCAAATAACGGCTTCCCGGTCATCCGGGATTATAAGATGTGGTATAATTCTAGGTAATGAAACCATTCTTCCGACAGATAAAGAAAGGAGAAGAAATGTATTTACAGGATATTTTACCGAACATAAACAGAAATCTGGATCACGGATTGATCATGGAAAACGGGGCTTGCGTCGATACGAATGAGAAGTACGCGGACTTTATCGGAACCGGGCCCGTCGACAATTTGGAGGAGCTCAGTTTCTATTTTCCTGCCGAAGTCGGGGAACTGAGTGAAGACAGCGAGATATTTCTCGTTTACGCCGTGGAATTCAAAGACCTGATCTTTACGACCAATATGGAGAGGATCCGGCCTGAACTCTTTAAGTGTTCCGGATTTAAGCACGTATATATTATCGATCCTGAAACTGAAGAGGTTCTGTTCCATTCCGAAAAATTCCATTGCGCTCCGCACAGCCTTTGCGATGATGAACTATGGAATATGTTCGCGTCGGCATATGAGATGGATCAGTTTAGCGCCATGGAAGACCCGCTGTTTTACGATCCGGACGTGAATCTTGACTGGTAGAAAATGTGTATTACAAGCCGGTGTATCCTGTCGGAGCGCCGGTTTTTTTCGCGCTTGGATGAAGCGAAACCGGTGAGAAAAAAAGACGTTTTATGAGAAAGAAAAAAGACGGAAAGGTATTGCAATAGCCTTGAAAGTTCGTTATAATAGCCCGATTCGGTAAAACGGATCGGTCGCTTTTTATAAGAATGAACGCGGTCTAAAAGAAATAAAAGAGAAAATGAAAAAAACGGTTGCGTTCGTTTGAGTGATTTGGTAATATATTGGGGCGACCGCGTGGACGTGCGAGGTTGCCGACACACCAAGGGACGTTGTCATGGCAAATGGGGTGTCGGGGAATTCGCATCGAGCGGGTCTATCATGGATGTAGACGAAAAAAGGAGGATTTCCATGGCAAACAACAGTGTAAGGATTCGTTTGAAAGCCTATGAACATCGTAGTCTGGATGCAGCAAGCGAAAAAATCGTGAAGGCTGTGAAGGAACACGGTGCGACGAAGGTTGTCGGACCGGTACCATTACCGACCGACAAGGAAGTGGTTACGATTTTGAGAGCGGTACATAAATATAAGGATAGCCGTGAACAGTTCGAAATCCGGACCCACAAGAGACTGATCGAAATCATCGGTCCGACTGCGGAGACCACAGACGCGTTAACCCGTCTGGAACTGCCGAGCGGCGTTGATATCGAAATTAAACTGTAACGGAGGTGCAATATGAAAGGTATTTTAGGAAGAAAAGCAGGCATGACGCAGGTCTTCACCCAGGACGGCACCCTGATCCCCGTTACGGTAGTCGTTGCGACACCGAACGTTGTCTTACAGAAGAAGACGACGGAAAAAGACGGTTACGAAGCGGTCAAGGTTGGATTTGAAGACAAATCCGAAAAGGGCGCGAACAAACCGGAAAAGGGAATTGCGGCGAAGGCAGGAACCGCTCCGAAGAGATTCCTTCATGAATTCAAGGATGCGGATTTCCAGAATCTGAACGTCGGTGACGAAATCAAGGTTGACGTCTTCAAGGCGGGCGACATGGTCGATGTTCAGGGAACCAGCAGAGGTAAAGGTTATGCCGGTACGATCGAACGCTGGGGCGCTCATCGTCAGCCGGAAACTCACGGCGGATCCAAGAACGTTCGCCATATCGGTTCCTTAGCGACTACCGGACGTAACAACGGCCGGATCGAAAAGGGCACGCATATGCCGGGTCAGTTAGGAAACGAAACGGTTACCAACCAGAACCTCGAAGTGATCAAGGTTGACACGGAAAACAATTACCTTCTGATCAAGGGAAACGTTCCGGGTCCGAGAAGAGGCCTTGTGATCGTCAAAGAAACAACCAAGAAAGTAAAGAACGTTGCGGCAAAAGAATTGCTGGTTGTTGAAAAAGCAGCGGAAGTAAAGGAGGGTTAATCCATGCCGACAATTAAGGTTATCGATAAGACCGGCAAGGAAGTCAAAGAACTGAGCCTTTCCGAAAAAGTGTTCGGTATCGAACCGCACACGCAGGCGATGTATGATGCGTTAAAAATGCAGATGGCATCGTTAAGACAGGGTAACGCGGACACCAAGGAACGTTCCGAAGTTCGCGGCGGCGGCAAGAAGCCGTATCGTCAGAAGGGCACCGGCCGCGCACGTCGTGGTCACAGCCGTTCCCCGATCATGGTAGGCGGCGGCACCGTATTCGGACCGACTCCGAGAAGCTACACCTATCACATCAACAAGAAAGTTTCCGCCCTCGCGATCCGTTCGTTCTTATCCGAAAAGGTCCTCGATTCCGAGCTGGCCGTCATGGACAAGATCGAATTCGCGGAAGTCAAGACGAAGGATTTCGTCAAGATGATGGAAGATTGCAGCTTCCTTCAGAAGACGCTGTTCCTGGTCTCCGAAGATGACAACTGGGCGAACGCGTACACTTCCGGCCGGAATATTCCGAACGTGAAGATGCTGCCGGTCAAGGAAATCAATCCGATCGACCTGGCCAACGCGGATACCGTCGTGCTCACGGAAGCAGCGGTGAAGAACCTTGAGGAGGTCTACGCATAATGGAAGCAAGAGACATTCTTATTAAGCCGATCGTCACCGAAAAGACGATGAAACAGCAGTCCGACCTGAACCAGGTCACCTTCTATGTCAAGAAGGGTGTCAACAAGATCGAAATCGCGAAAGCGGTCGAAGAGATCTACAATGTCAAAGTTACGAGCGTAAACGTAATCGTTACTCCGGAAAAGAAGAAGAGAGTCGGACGTTACTACGGCAGAACCACCGAGAAGCGCAAGGCCATCGTTACCTTGGCGGAAGGTGATTCCATCACCCTGTTCTAAGACAGGAAAAACTATCGGGAGAAACGTGCTATTCCCGGATAAAATGCACAGGAGGAAAAAATGGGTATTAAAACTTACAAGCCTACGACCAATGGCCGCAGAGGCATGACGAGCTTGACGTTCGATGAAATCACGACCGACAAGCCCTACAAACCGTTAACAGTCCCGCATCACAAACATGCA
>CACZNO010000007.1 GCA_902782505.1 uncultured Erysipelotrichaceae bacterium
CGGACATGGGACATCATGCGCTTAATGTGTTCCGCACCTTCCAGGCCTTCCAGAATGATGTTCGGTTCATCTTCCGCGTAATACCCGTACTTATCAAACAATTCCATCAAGACGTTCCAGAGGGTCTTCCCCTGTTTGCGGTAATAGGCCGCAGCTTCCGCCACCAGCATCCCCGCAGAGATTCCATCCTTGTCGCGGATCTGTTCACATGCCGCATAACCGACGGATTCTTCGTATCCGAACAGGTAGGTATATCCTTCCTTGATCAGGGACGGTACGCGTCCGCAGATGTTCTTGAACCCGGTCAATGTTTCAAACATGTCGACGCCGTACGCTTTCGCGATTTCCGTGGACATGGTCGAAGTGACGATGGATTTCACCATGGCGCCCTTGGACGGAAGCGTTCCCGCGTCCTTATGGCCTTCCAGGATATAGTTGACCAGAAGATAGCCGGTCTGGTTGCCGTTGAGCATGTTGTAGTTTCCTTCGTCGTCGCGTAATTCGATCGCAAACCGGTCCGCATCCGGGTCTGTCGCCATCAATAGCTCCGCCCCGGTTTCACGTCCGAGTTTCTCGGATAATTCGAACGCCGGCTTGAATTCCGGATTCGGATAAGCAATCGTCGTGAAATTCGGATCCGGATCTCTTTGTTCGGGGACGATTGCCCAATTGGTAAAGCCGCGGTCCTTCATCATCTGCGCAAACGGAATCGATCCTGCACCGTTTAACGGAGTGTAGATCAGCGGAATATCCAGATCCAGTTCGTCGCCTTTATGAATCGCCAGGCTTTCCACGAGATCCAGATATGCCCGGTCATATTCCGGTCCTAAAACGGTAATGATGCCCTCTTCCACTGCCCGTTCAAAGTTCATGGATTTTACCCCGGTGAACAGGTCTACTTCGTTGATTTTTGCGGTCATACCGTCCGCTACCGCACTGGATACCTGGCATCCGTCTTCCCAATAAGCCTTGTAACCGTTGTAGTCGCGGGGGTTGTGCGAGGCAGTGATATTAATGCCGGAGATCGTGCCCAGATACCGCACCATGTATGCCAGTTCCGGTGTCGGACGAAGATCCGGGAACACGTAGGCTTTAATGCCGTTGGCCGCAAAGATCCCGGCCGCATAGTGCGAGAACTCCTTGGAGAAGTGACGCGGGTCATGCGCAATCACCACACCGCGCTTTTTCGCTTCCGCGCCGTAAGACGCGATATAGTTGGCGATTCCCTGCGTAGCCTTTCCGACCGTGTAGAAGTTCATGCAATTGGTGCCGGCTTTCACTTTGCCGCGGAGACCTGCCGTTCCGAACGACAAATCCAGATAAAAACGCTCCTTGATTTCGTTATCATCGTCCTGTATGCGTACTAATTCTTCCCGCAGCGGGTCGTTGGCATCGAGCTTTTCCAGCCATTCATTATATTTATCTCTGTAACTCATGAGAACCTCCTCCATGATTCCAATCTTATTGTACCAAATTTCAAGGCACCGCGAAGAACTATTCGAAAAATCTGATTCCGGGATCCACGGAAAACTTCCGCGAATTCCCGGGCAGAATCCCTATGTCTTTCCGCTTGGATGTTGTATACTATGAGTACCGACAGTTGAAGTTTCAACTCATTGAAATACGTGCGGAAAGAAGGTGCTGTATGAACGTTATCAAACGCAGCGGCGAAGAGGTTTTGTTCGACTCTTCCAAAATTGAAAACGCGATTCGTAAAGCGGCGAACGCCACGAATAACGAACTGTTAAACGAAGAAAAAATCCGGGAAATCACCCGTAAAGTCGTAGCGCGGTGCGAGACTCTGAACCGCTCCGTTGAGGTCGAAGAAATCCAGGACATGGTAGAAAAGGAGATCATGGCCGAAGGTTTTTATGCGGTTGCGAAGAACTACATCACCTACCGTTACGAACGCGCACTGGTCCGCAAAGCCAACACGACCGACAAACAGATCCTGAGTCTGTTGGGGCGCGCCAACGAGGAAGTAAAACAGGAAAACGCGAACAAAAACCCGATCGTCAATTCGACGCAGCGGGATTATATGGCCGGCGAGGTTTCCAAAGATATCACACGCCGTTTCTTATTGGACGCGGATATCGTCGACGCCCACGAAAAAGGTATCATTCATTTCCACGACGCGGACTTTTTCGCCCAGCCGATGTACAACTGCTGTCTGATCAACCTGGAAGATATGCTGCAAAACGGCACCGTCATCACCGGTACAAAGATCGACCGGCCGCACTCCTTTGCGACCGCCTGCAACATTTCCACGCAGATCATCGCACAGGTCGCATCCAACCAATACGGCGGACAGTCGATTACCCTTTCGCATCTGGCGCCGTTTGTGAATGTGTCGCGGGAAAAATACCGCAATGCCGTCCGGGAAGAACTGGAAGACACCGGGATTGAACCGACGGAAGAACGGATCGCCTCGATTGCGGAAAAACGCGTTCTGAAGGAAATCAGCACCGGCGTCCAGACGATCCAATACCAGATCATCACCCTGATGACCACGACCGGTCAGGCGCCGTTTGTGACCGTTTATATGTATCTGGACGAAGTGCCCGAAGGAAGAACGAGAGACGATCTGGCCCTGATCATTGAAGAAATGCTGAAACAGAGAATTCTCGGCGTCAAAAACGAAAAAGACGTCTACGTAACCCCGGCATTCCCCAAGATCATCTATACGCTGGATGAAGACAACATTCATGAGGATTCGAAGTATTATTATCTGACCAAACTGGCGGCGCAATGCACGGCGAAACGCATGGTGCCCGATTATATCAGCGCCAAGATCATGAAGGAACTTAAAGGAGACGTATATCCGTGCATGGGATGCCGCTCCTTCCTGACCCCGGACCGTTTTACCGACAAGGGCGTCCCCAACATCGCGCATGCGGGGAATTATAAAGAAGGCGTACATAAGTACTACGGAAGATTCAACCAGGGCGTCGTGACGCTGAATCTGGTGGACATCGCCTGTTCGTCCAAAAAGGATCTGAAGGAATTCTGGAAGATTTTTGACGAGCGGCTGGAGTTATGTTACAGAGCGCTGATGATCCGTCATAACCGTTTACTGGGCACTCCTTCCGACGTAGCGCCGATCTTATGGCAAAACGGCGCCATCGCCCGGCTGGAGAAAGGCGAAAAGATCGATCCCCTGTTATACAACGGATACTCCACGATTTCGTTAGGCTACGGCGGGTTATGCGAATGCGTCAAATACATGACGGGAAAATCCCATACCACCCCGGAAGGCATGGAATTCGGATTAAAAGTCATGCAGTATATGAACGATGCCTGCGCGAAATGGAAAGCCGCCACCAACATCGATTTCTCGGTTTACGGAACGCCGATGGAATCCTCCACCTATAAATTCGCGAAATGTCTCCAGGAGCGTTTCGGCATCATCGAAGGCGTTACGGACAAGAGCTATATCACCAATTCCTATCACATTCATGTCACCGAGGAAATCGACGCGTTTGATAAGCTGACGATTGAAGCGAAATTCCAGAAGCTTTCCCCGGGAGGAGCTATTTCCTATGTCGAAGTACCGGATATGCAGGACAATATTCCGGCTGTGCTTGCGGTCATGAAGCATATCTACAACACCATCATGTACGCGGAGCTCAACACGAAATCCGATTACTGCATGGTTTGCGGATACGATGGTGAAATCACGGTTGTGGAAGACGAACATCATAAACTGATCTGGAAGTGCCCGCATTGCGGAAATACCGATCAGTCCAAGATGAACGTTGCCCGGCGGACCTGCGGTTATATCGGAACGCAATTCTGGAACCAGGGAAGAACGCAGGAAATCAAAGAGCGCGTTCTGCATCTCTAGAATGTATTACGGAAACATCAAGAAATTCGATATTGCGGACGGTGAAGGTGTAAGAGTCTCCCTGTTCGTATCCGGATGCCGCAATCACTGTAAGGGCTGTTTTCAGCCTTCTACGTGGGATTTCCGGTATGGAAACCTCTTTACCGAAGAAACCGAAAACGAGCTTCTGGAAGCCTTAAAACCCGATTATATCGAAGGATTATCCCTGCTTGGCGGAGAACCCATGGAACCGGAGAACCAGCGGGACCTGGTCCCCTTCCTGCGCCGGTTTCGAACACAGTATCCGGAAAAGACTCTCTGGGTTTATACCGGATGCGTCCTGGAACAGGATCTGGTTCCCCAAGGACGCGCCTTTACGGAAGTTACGGAAGAGTTTCTTTCGTACACCGACGTTCTGGTTGACGGCCCGTTTATCGAAGAACAGAAGAATGTAATGCTGTCGTTCCGCGGTTCGGAAAACCAGCGCGTCATCGACATGAACAAAACCAGGACGGAAGGACACGTTGTCCTTTATCCCACCCG
>CACZNO010000008.1 GCA_902782505.1 uncultured Erysipelotrichaceae bacterium
ACAAGTTATCGACGAAGTACAAAGTTGAAATCGACTTAACAACTCCGAAGGTTCAGTACCGTGAAACCATCCGCGGCAAAGCGGAAGCACAGGGCAAGCACAAGAAACAGACCGGCGGCGCAGGCCAGTACGGTGACGTATGGGTACGTTTCGAACCGACCGAAAGCGAAGAAATGGAATTCGGCGTGGAAGTCGTCGGCGGCGCGGTACCGAAACAGTACTATCCGGCCGTTGAAAAGGGCTTGAGAGAATGCATGCTGGAAGGTCCGTTAGCGGGTTACAAGATGGTCGGCGTCAAGGCGGTTCTGTACGATGGATCCTACCATCCGGTAGACTCCAAGGAAGTCGCGTTCGTTTCCGCGGCGCACTTAGCGTACAAAGCGGCTATGCCGAAGTGCAAGCCGGTTATCCTCGAACCGATCGTTGAAATGCAGGTAACCGTACCGGATGATTACACCGGAACGATCATCGGCGACTTGACGAAACGCCGCGGTATGATCATGGGTCAGGAAGCGGAAGGCAAACTGACGGTCATCAAGGCGGAAGTCCCGCAGTCCGAAGTCATGGTTTATTCCACGGAATTACGCGCTATGACCCAGGGCGTCGGTATCTACAGCCAGAAGTTCTTACGTTATGATCCGGCTCCGGCGAACGTTCAGGAAAAGGTCATCGCGGAAGCGAAGAAAGCTGCGGAAGAAAAGAAATAACAGCGAAGAAGGATTGTGGAAAGAACACAATCTTTTTTTACGGCGAAAATGCATTATAATTAGACATATCGAGGTGTGTATGGGAAAAATCTGTGTCATCGGCGGCGCCAACGTGGATATTCTGGGATCTTCCGTGAAACCGGTTGTTCCCGGGGATTCCAACATCGGTCATATTACGTATTCCTTCGGGGGCGTCGGAAGAAATATCGCGGAGAATCTGGCACTGTTGGGACATGCGCCGGTTTTCGTGAGCGTGTTCGGCAATGATCCGATCGGGGAAGACATGTACCGGTATTGCCAGGCCGTAGGTATGGATCTTTCCTATTCCGTGAAAACCGATCAGGTGAGTTCCACGTATCTCGCGGTGCTGGATGATAAAAACGACATGATCGCCGCAATCAACGATATGCACATCCTGGATCTGTTTACTCCGGAAACGGTTCAACCTTTGGTGGAAAGTTTGACGGGGGAAGATTATCTGGTGCTCGATACCAACGTTTCGGAAGACGTATTGCGGTATTGCGCGCTGCATTCCCGTGCACGGATCGCGTGTGATCCGATTTCCACGGAAAAGTCGGAGAAAATCCTTCCGTATCTGGACAAACTGGATCTTTTCAAGCCCAACCGTCTGGAAGCGGAACACATGTCGGGGATCCGGATTGATACACCTCAAAGCGCGTTGGACGCAGTGCGGTATTTTTTGGACCGCGGAGTGAAAAACGTCGTAATCAGCCTTGGCAGGGACGGAGTTGCGGGCGGAAACAGCGAAAGTCTTTTCCGCCTGCGCCACCCTTTTGCGGCGATGAAGAATGCGACCGGGGCGGGGGATTCCTTCCTGGCGGCTTTGGCGGCGGCGCGGTTTGAAGGGAAAAATCTACTGGACGCGGCGAAGTATGCCTGCGCGGCGGCTTCCCTTACCGTCGAAAGCATCTTCACGGTCAGCGAAGAAATGTCGAAGGAAAACGTAACGAAGAGGATGAAATCCTGGAAGTTTGAGGAGGAATTCTATAAATGAAAAAGTGGATGACAGTCATCCTGGCGGTGTTCTTTCTCGTCGCGGGATGCGGGAAGAATCCGGCGAAAGAACCGGGAAAACGGGTGGAAATCACTGCGGAAGCTCTCAAAAACAAGTTCGACGCGAAAGAGTCGTTTATCTTTATCGTGGCGCAGACGACCTGTGAAAACTGCGCGCAGTACTTTGAATATCTGGATGAGTATATGAAAAACCACGCCTTGACGGTTTACGTCGTGGAGGCGGACGCGCCGGTCAACGAGGAAACGTTTGATCCGGTCTGGGACGCATACTTTCCGGAAGTGGAGCGCACGCCGACGACAGTCGTGGTCAAGGACGGCGTGATCCTGGAGAATCCGAAACCCGCCGTCGGATATTTGAAGACCGACGAGATCGATCAGTATCTGAAGGATTGCGGAATTGTCTTGCCGAATGAATAAAGGTGCCCGTATGAAAAAGATTTTCGCTATAATAATAGTAACGATGATCGTCTTTCTGAACGGCTGCGCTTCCAAGGGGAAACTTGTCGAAATCACGGCGGAAAAGGCGATCGAAAAGCTGGAACACGGGGATACCTTCCTCTTCTTTGTCGGAAGATCGGATTGCCCCCGCTGCGCGGAACACATAGAGACCTTGCAGGGATACATGAAATCCCATCCGCTGACGGTCTACTATGTGATCCAGGACCGGGATGAAAACCGGGATTCCTTCCAGAAACTCTGGGATACGTATTTCCCGGGACTGGAGGATATTCCCGCAACCTTTTACGTCAAGGACGGAACCATAGTAAAAAACCAGACCGTGACCCAGAGACTGACGGAAGAAGGTCTTGTGAAATGGCTGGAACGCATCGGAATCACACTGCCGAACGAGGGATGATATGGACAAACACACGATTTTAAAAACCGCACTCAACAAGGACGATCTCAAGGATATTTTCAGGGAAGCCGGACTGAAGGCCGGAATGACCGTGGAGGTGCATTCCTCCCTGCACGGCTTGGGGTATATTGTCGGATATGCCCAGACGGTGGTCGACGCGTTATTGGAGACCGTCGGACCGGAAGGAACGATCGTCATGCCGTTACAGGCCGGCAGCAATTCCGAACCGAGCGCCTGGCGTAATCCGCCCGCGGACCCGGAGATCTGGGATAAGATCCGCGACAGTATTCCGGCGTTTGATCCGGTGGAATCCGACGTGGATGAAATGGGATCCGTCGTTGACAATTTCCGCCGGCGCCAGGGAGTCTATTATACCCGTCATCCGTCCTGTGCGTTTGCGGCGTACGGGAAATACGCGAAACTGATCTGCAGTCATCAAAACCTGCACTATCCGCTCAACGACCAGTCGCCGATCGGAAAGATGCGGGAACTCAGGGCGCAGGTTCTTCTGATCGGGGTCGA
>CACZNO010000009.1 GCA_902782505.1 uncultured Erysipelotrichaceae bacterium
GGGAGAGCTGGACCTGCCGCGGATCAAGGACGCCTTGACTGCCAAGGAACACCTGACCCGTGAGAATTTCTGGATCGTCTTTCTCTACATTATCGTCGTGAATTCGTTCCTGGAAGAAGCGTTCTTCCGGGGGTTCCTGTATCACGCGCTCCGGCCTTTCGGCACCCTGCGGGCGTATCTTGCGGGAAGTTTCCTGTTCGCGGTGTATCATATCGGCATCGTTTCCGGGTGGTTCAGCCCCCTGATGATGATCCTATGTATCCTTGGATTGATGGGCGCCGGACTCTTCCTACAATATATCGAAGAGAAAAATGACACCTTGTTGGCTTCCTGGACGGTCCATGCGTTCGCCATCCTCGCAATCAATACCGTCGGAACGATCGTTATTCTGTCCCTGATGTAGCCGCGTTATTTCCCGGGAAATACGTACGATTCTGCAGGCAAAAAGGAGGTCACACATGAAGGCGCATTTTTCCTCAAAACAAAAAAAGATCTATCTTCTCCTCGCCGCTGTTTTCCTGGCGGGAATCTTCGGGGTGGTTTATTGGCTGGATTCCCGGCCTTATTCCCCTGCGCCGGATGAATTCGCCGTTCGCGTTCAATTGGATGTCAAAGAAGATATCGGCTTGTTGATTTATGATTACGAAATAAACGGTCACAAATACAGCGGCGGCATTTCCAACGCGGACCGTTCCCTTCTCAAGCGCGGCGAACAGGTCATCCTGGTGTTCTGCAAAGACGAACTTGCGGCTGAGGGGGACGTTATCGACATGAATATCCGGTTTCGCATCATCACGGAATACACGGACCCCAACTTTGAAAACATATATCCGGAAGAAATCACCCGTTATCTGGACCCGTTGTCCCTGACATTCCGCTTTGGGGAAACCTACGACTTTACCGTCACCGGCGGCAGGGAAACCGGATATACCGTTACCTTCCGTGAATAACACAAAGCCATCTTTCGCAAGAGATGGCTTTTTTATTCTGACAAGGACGCGATCCATTCCCGGATATCATCGTACACCGGGTCTTTCCACGTCTCCATCCGTTTATAGAGATTTCCGGTCTTAAAACTTCGTACGAACACCCGCAGATCCTCGGCGGAGAAATACGCCGCATCGTTCATCAGTTTACGGACCGTCGCCTCATCGTCGCAGATTCCGAGAACTTCCGCAATGCCGGTTTTTTCCTTTGGGTCTTCGCGCTTTCGGTACCAGCCAAACAGTTTTTCCGCAATGACTTCATGATCGTATTTACTGTCCTTATTGGCCGTGTAATACGTCCGGATCCCGGATAAAACCGCCCTCATCTGGCTGCCGGTCAAGGTCTCGTAGTACAACAGGTTTTCCGAAAGCTGAAACGCGTAATATGCGTTGGAGGATAACAGTTTTTCCATCGCCTCTTCCGCGGACAGATTTTCTTCGGTGTAGATTTCCATTGCCAGCGCACTGTCGAACAGTTTCCCGTAAATCAGAAGCTGATTCCGCACTCCTTCCGGCAAACTGTCATCCTTCCGGTACTTTTCCGTGAATTCCGGATTCACAAAGCTCTTCGCCATGATTTCCAAAAGCGCCGAGCCGGTCACCGCACTTCCTTTATATTTGTCAAACAGCTTCAGCCATTCCTTTTTGGACACACCGAAACGTTTCTCATACAGAACCGAGGCAATCGAAAACGGTTCCGACTCTCCCTGGTCTTCCGCGTATTTCATCATGGAAACCAGTTCCGAAACTGTTTTCGCGCGCAAAATCTCCGTGATTTCCTCTTCGGTCTTTCCTTCAAGTTCCGCAAACGGATCTTTTTCCGCACAGGCACCGCAAAGCAAAATCGTTGCAACAAAAAATATCTTCAACAGTTTGCGCAGGTTCAGTCTCATGCTCTTTTCCTCTTTTATATTATAACAAAGGGATCGGTTCGTTTATCGATCCCTATGCCCTATTCTTTAACAAACGGATAAATTACAGCGCTTAACCTTCCGTTTTCAACGTCCCGAAAGATCTCTTCCTCTTTATAAAGCTCTTGTCCGTTTTCAAACTGAATATTCCTCAATATTACCGTATCTTTCTTTCCGTTGATGGTTACAGTGACTGTCATATTCGATAAACATGAGTTCAATGTACCTTTATCAATCTTGTAATTGTAGAGCCACGAATTGTCATAGAGACAGAACTTGTATTCATTACACAAGATTTTATCAACGGTCTTATATGCATAACCTTCCGGATCCAGTTTCTCAAAAGAAGAATTCAATTCATAATACAGTTTATCATATTTCCCAGGATGTTCTGCGGCGTCAAGGAAAATCCCGCTGAGAACGGTTTTCCCGTTATATTTCGGTGCGATCAACAAATCATAGAAATACCGATAGTCTCCTTTATAAAAGAACCGATATGCTTTGTAAATTTTTATTTCTATATATTCTCCTTCGTAAACAGGCAAATCCTTCTCGTCAAAATAGTTTTTCATCGTGACTCCCAGTTCATCATAATGATTCCGTAAAGGATCTGCTGTGTTTACTCTGTTACACCCGCATATAAGCAGAACAAAGCACAAAGGCCACAGTCTGCACTTCTGTGCACATTGTTTAATCCTCGACCGGAATTGTCGCAAGCCCATATACATCCACATATCCTCCTGTTGTCATCGTCTCTCTTGCTTTATCCTGCATCCATTGATAATCGTTAAAATGCGGTTTGGTCAGTTCTTCAACATACTGTCCTGAAAGAGGAGGAACAGAATATCCGTCCCATGTATGTAAATACGTAACGTTCTCTCTACGAAAGCCTCCCGTTAAGTATACGCTGTATTCTTCCTTTGTAAACGCATATCTTTTCCCGATTTGACAAGTCGGATACCAATATGAGCCTGTCGACGGTTTCACAGAACATACTTTATTATAATAGAAATACTGATTATATACTATCAAAGATGCAGGCTTTGTCCCATCCAGCAATGCTTCTCCGACTTGCGCTGCAGCTTGCATTATTTGACCGACAACTGAATTAACCGTTGAGGCTATATTTATTAGCAAATCTTTTATCAGATTATATGCACTCGCATTCCTCTGGCCCA
>CACZNO010000010.1 GCA_902782505.1 uncultured Erysipelotrichaceae bacterium
AAAGAGACTTTGGGCCTTGTTCCGGTATAAACCGATGGAACGTATATACGGCTCGAGTTCCTTCGGATCTGCGAAAGCCATCGACGCGGCATCCGGATACCGTTCGAACAAAGCCGGTGTGACCTTGTTGACGGAAACATCCGTTGTCTGTGCGGATAAGATCACGGCACAAAGAAGCTCGAACTCATTACGGAATTGCAATTCGCATCCGGCGTTCGGAAACAGGATTTCCAGACGGTCCAGTATTTCGTCAGATTTCCTTTTCATGGTTCGCCTTTAAAACTTTTTCGATATACGACATGGAAAGCTTCCGGTACATGGACGCATCACGAAGCGCGTCCAGAATCTCTTCTTCGCCGTATTTTTCATTCCAGTCGATCAGCCGCGAGATTTCATTGCTGGAAAGCGTACGTCCGAATTCCTTTTCAAATTCACCGAGAATCGGCATTTCGTCGGGAGCGATCACTTCATCACGGAACACACCTTCCATGCGGAAACGAAGCGAATTCCCGCGAATTTCAATGCGCAGGAAATGTCTCTCTGTCAGTTCGGAAAAAATCCTGTCCACCTCCGCTTCCGACATTCCGGAAAGATTCGCCAGAATTTCCGAAGTGATTCTTTCTCTTCGCTCGTTCAGTAAGTCGATCAGAGAAAGAATCTGGAACTGCGCCGGTGTCAGTTTCAGTTTTCCCGCATTGACCAATAACCATGTACGCCGGTCAATGTACCATTCCTTATACCATTCACTCATTTTGATCACCCCGTTTATGTATCATAACACAGATTTGATTCCCATCACTTTTCTATGATAAAATTATCCCATATGAAGATCAGCCGGAAAAGTATCTTTTATCTTTTGATCGTTTTACTTACCGTACTGGGCGTTTATGCGTTAGTACGCCTTTCGCGTCCCGAGGAAGCGCCGATCATCCATCATTCCACCGGAAGCTACGATCTTCGTTACGATGCGGTCAACGAATACGCGCACGCTACCGGAAAACCGGTCAAGATTTTCCTGTATTCTTCCAAGGATGCGGATTCCCAGCTGGTCGTGCGGAATATGCTGGACGCGCTGAAAGCTGAAAACAACGTCACCGTCTTCCCGGATCTTCTTTACGTCGATATGGCGGAGTATGACGGGAAAGACGCAGACCTTTATGTCTTGAACAACTGGTCCGTTCACCGGTATCCGGCTTTCTTTGTATTATCCGTCGAAGATTCGAAAGTCAGCATATCCCATCTTCTGGAATGGGTTCCCGATGCGCCTTATTCCATTGAAGACGTACGGAACTGGCTTACGGAAGAAGAGTTCATCAAAAAGCCCGATGAATAACACCGGGCTTTTCTTATGCGATAATTCCTTTCTTCCGAAGGTATTCCAGCTGGAGCTCGCGCTCCTTTTTTACTGCCGCGTCCAAATCCTTCTTCGCCAAATCGATCATGTCCGTTACGTCATATCCTCTGGAAGGATCCAATTTGTCCGCCAGGTACAGGATTTTGGAAAGTAGACCTTCATCGTCCCCGTCGGTATGATGACGGATGGCTTCAAGCACTTCCTTATCCGTATATCCCAGAACAAATTTCAGATAAAACGGGCCGGTATACTGATGATAAACCTCTTTGGACCGGGAAAGATATTCCGGTGCGCATAAGCGCATGAGCGTCAAATTCTTCTCATCCGGCAAAGCTTTGGTGCAGTCATGGAACAAACCTGCGATACGGGTCTTGTTGAGATCCGCGCCGTGGATCTTCGCCAGCGTCACCGCCAGATCCGTCATGGATTCCACATGGGCATAGCGCTTAGGTTTCAGTAAACGGTGTGCGCATTCTTCCCGGTAGAGTCCCCGTTCGATCAGAATGCCCCGTAAACGCACCGGCAAGGCTTCAAAATTGCCTTCGCGAAGATCCGGGTCTTCCGATAATTCCAGCGTGTTTTCCGGCGTTTTCTGCGAATCTTTATACAGCAGGAACGTCGGGTTTTGATTCATCCAGTATTCCATGTACGGAATATCTTCCGGCTTCACGGAAAAATACACGTCGGTGATTCCGTTCTCCTTGGCCCAGGATTCGATTTGTTCGATCTGGGCACTCGTCAGGACATGGAAATCCCCATAGACCAGACCCGGTTTCATTTCGGAAGCGCCATTCCGTCTTTCGGACGATGGCGGAACAGAATGATATTACGGCCGATCGTCTGAACGATATCGCTGTGCGTGTTGACCGCCAGTTCGATTTTCAGTTCCTGAATTGTCAGCGGGCAGGTTTTCAAAACCGCAACCTTCACCAGTTCATGAGCGGTTAAGGAATTGTCCAGCGATTCGATCAGAGAATCGCTGATACCGTCTTTTCCTACCATGACCGTCGGGGTAAGCCGGTTCGCCAGTCCCCGCAGATACGCTTTCTGATGGTTGTTCAGCATAGTCTCTCCTTTCTTAAAACTTCCCGTGCGATAAGACGGGAAGTTTGGATAGTATTAAGCTAACGCGTTCTTCGCGACTTCGGTCAGGCTCTTGAATCCTTCCGGATCATGAATCGCCATTTCCGAGAGCATCTTACGGTTGACGTTGACGTTGGCCAGCTTCAAACCGTGCATGAACTTCGAATAGCTCAGATCATATACGCGAACCGCCGCGTTGATACGTGCGATCCACAGCTTGCGCATTTCTCTCTTCAGATTTCTTCTGTCACGATATGCATACTTCCAGGAATGCAGAACCTGTTCGTGCGCAGTGCGATAGATGGCATGTTTGGATCCGAAGTAGCCTTTCGCTAATTTTAAAGTTTTATTTCTTCTCTGACGAGTGACATATCCGCCTTTTACTCTTGGCATATCTTCTTACCTACCCTTTCTAACCCTGCAGCATATCCTTGATACGCTTCGCGTCAGACTTGCTGACTAACGCGCTCTTGGCTAAGTGCTTCTTCTGTTTGTGCGTCTTGTTCGGCGCTAAATGAGATACGTACGCATGGAATCTTCTTAACTTACCGCTACCGGTCTTCTTTACCCGTTTTGCTAACGAGCTGCTTGTTTTCATCTTTGGCATTTTGCTTTCCTCCTTGTTTTTTCAGCGGGGAAATCATGCAGGTCATGATATTCCCTTCCATCTGTGCAGCCTTTTCTACCTGTCCCGCATCGGACAATGCTTCAATAAAGTCGTTCAGAACTTTTCTCCCGACTTCCTGACGGGTCATCATTCTACCGCGGAAACGCATAACGATCTGAACTTTTTTGGTTTCTTCGAGCCACTTTCTGGCCTGCGAGCACTTCGTATTGAAGTCCCCTACGTCAATGACCGGACTCAGCTTCAGCTGTTTGATCTCGGTCTGATGTTGATTCTTCTTTGCTTCCTTCTGCTTTTTCTGTTGTTCAAAACGGTATTTGCCGTAATCCATTAAACGGCAAACCGGCGGATTGGCATTCGGCGCCACGCATACCAGATCGAATCCTTCGCTCTCAGCGGCTCTTAACGCTTCGTAACGGCTCATTACGCCGTACTGCGCACCGTTCGCGCCGATTACGAGAATCTTCGGGAAACGAATCTTTTCGTTTACCAAATCGTCATTTTTGTTTACACGGTTGTTATTAATGTTCCTCACCCCTTTATTTTTTCCGATGAAAAAGCGGGTACAGAGACTCTCACCCGCTTACTGACTCAAAAGAATTCGTCGCAGCGTTTTACCCATGACTTAGGCCATCAGGTGAGATCTATATCTCTTTCCACAATTTCATACATGTATAGTCTATTGATTCCGGCCTGCGTTGTCAAGCAGAATTTTACTGTGCAGCGCAAGTTTTTTCCAGATCTTTGATCGCCTGATCAATCCGGCGCAAGGATTCTTCCTTGCCCAGAATATGTGCGATTTCCACGCATCCGCCCGGAGTGGACTGTTTGTTGGATAAAGCGACTCTGGCCGGCCACATGACCCTTCCGTTTTTCACGCCTTTTTCCGCCGCAAGATCCACGAACATCTGCGTCATGCCTTCATCATCGGTGTAGTCTTTCCAGGCTTCCATTTTCTCTTTAACCCAATACAGGGCTTCCAGAGAATTTTCCGGCGTAGTCTTCATCTTCTTGTGACGGTAGATTTCCGGGTTGAATTCCAGTGTGTTTTCAATAAAGTCGATGATCGAAGGAACATGCACGATTTCCGCGGTTTCCGAACCTTCCGCCAGAACCTTCTTGTCATATCCGGTGATTTCCGCAAAGAACAGGATCCGCGTCTGTAACAGCATCGATAATTCCCATAAATCGACTTCTCTGGTCAATACCTGTTTGTACCAGGGCAACGCCATACGATGGAATTCTTCGAGCGGCATTCTCTTGAGGTATTCGCCGTTCATCCATCCGAGTTTATCCTGATCAAAGATGGCCGGCGAAGCGTTGATACGCTCGATCTTGAAACGCTTGATCAGTTCTTCCATCGTGAAGATTTCTTCGTTGTCTTCCGGCGCCCATCCCAGTAACGCCAGATAATTCAGAATCGCCGGACTGATATAACCTTTTTCGATCAAATCGTTATAGCTCGCGTCCCCGTTGCGCTTGGAAAGCTTCTGGGTCTGGCTTTTCATGACCGGCGGGCAATGAACATACATCGGGATGTCCCAATTGAACGCCTTGTAGATCAGATTGTATTTCGGCGTGGAAGAAATGTACTCGTTGCCGCGGATAACGCAGTTGATCTCCATCAGATGGTCATCGATGACGTTGGCGAAGTTGTAGGTCGGGAATCCGTCGGATTTCAGAAGAACCTGTTCGTCCAGCGTGCTGTTCTCCACTTCGATATGCCCGTGCACCGCGTCGTCAAACGAAGTGATTCCTTCCGCGGGAATGGTTTGACGGACAACGTATTTTTCGCCCGCAGCGATCCTCTTACGCGCTTCTTCGACGGAAATATTGTGGCACGGATCAACGAATTTAAACCCGGTGCCGGCTTTCTCCGCCTCGTCACGCTGATGCTGAATATCTTCTTCGCTGCAGAAACAATAATGCGCGCCGCCCAGATCGACAAGCTTATCGGCGTATTCCTTATAAATCGGCAGTCTTTCAGACTGGATATACGGTCCGTAATTTCCCGGTTTGTCCGGTCCTTCATCGTACTGCAGGTTGGTATCCTTCAAAACCGCGTAGATAAAATCCAGGGCTCCCTTGACTTCACGGTTCTGGTCGGTATCTTCAATACGTAAGATAAAATCTCCTCCGTCGTGCTTTGCGATCAGGTAACTGAACAAGGCTGTACGCAGATTTCCGATGTGCATATAACCGGTCGGACTGGGTGCGAATCGCGTTCTTATTTTTTTCATGTTGACATCCTCCGTAATTTGGTTAAAATGAATAGTGCGATTGGGGTGTCGCCAAGCGGTAAGGCAACGGACTCTGACTCCGTCATTGCAAAGGTTCGAATCCTTTCACCCCAGCCATCAATACCTAAACAGGCTGCGGCCTGTTTTTTTGATGACCGAGGTGTATTATACCATGACTGCGCACAAATTGTTTACTTGAATTACTTCAAACCTGTGCTATACTATTTTCGCATGGCCTGTTGGTGAAGCGGTCAACACACTGGATTCTCATTCCAGCATTCACGGGTTCAAGTCCCGTACAGGCTACCATAAAAAACAAAACTGCGGAGAATTACCGCAGTTTTTTGTTTTAGCGCTGTTTTGCGAAGTAATCGGACAGGATGTTACGGATCTTTTCTTCCGCTTCATTCGCGTCGATCAGCTCCGCCTTCGCGTCCGTACGCAGCTTGAATTCCACTTTACCGTCCTTGAACGCTTTGCCGAACGTTACGCGCATCGGAATACCGATCAGGTCCATATCCTTGAACTTGACGCCCGGACGTTCGTCCCGATCGTCCATCAGAGTATCGATTCCCGAAGCGTTCAGCCGGTCGTACAATTCATTCGCCGCGTTCATCATTTCTTCGTTCTTCGTATCCAGAGGTACGATCGCGACTTTGTACGGAGCCACGGAAATCGGCCATAAAATGCCCCAGTCATCGTGTTTCTGTTCAACGATCGCAGCCATGGTTCTTCCGATTCCGAGTCCGTAAGAGCCCATTATGACCGGTTTTTTCTCATTGTTCGCATCGGAGTAGTACAGATTCATCGCCTTGGAATACTTGTCGCCGAGTTTGAACGGATTCGCAACTTCGATTCCCTTGCGGAATACGATCTTGCCTCCGCATACCGGACAGCGGTCTTCATCCTGGATCAGCCGCAGATCCATTACATGATCAATACGGAAATCCTTCAGGTTCACGTTTTTGAGATGCATGTCATTTTCATTCGCGCCGACAATGAAATTGCGCATATGCGTTACTTCATAATCCGCCATCACCGGAATCGATAACCCGACCGGGCCGGCGAATCCTACTCTGGCGTGCGTGGTTTCCTCGACCATTGCCGCGTCCGCGAGCTCTACTTCGTTGGCGCCGAAGTATTTGCGCAGTTTTGTCTCGTTGACATCCCGGTTTCCCCGAACCAAACACGCCACCGGTTTTCCGTCGACTTTGTAGATCAGCGTCTTGACGAAGTCCGTCGGCTTTTTACCGAAGAACGCCGCGACTTCTTCAATCGTTTTCGCGTTGGGCGTCGCGACTTTTTCCATCGGGAGATATTCCGAAAGATCGTCCTCGTAATGATCCGGGCATTCCGCAACTTCCAGATTGGTCGAAAGATCGCAGCTGTCACAGGTCACGATGGTATCTTCTCCGGTTTCTGAAAGCGCCTGGAATTCCTGCGACAGCAAGCCTCCCATAACGCCGGTATCCGCGGTTACGATGACATAATCCAGTTCGAAACGCTTCATGCAGTTGACGTACGCGTCGTACATCTTTTTGTAGGATACATCCAGCCCTTCAAGGTCTTTATCAAAGGAATATGCGTCATGCATGATGAATTCGCGCACCCGCAGAAGTCCGAAACGCGGTCTCGGTTCATCGCGGAACTTGGTCTGTAACTGGTAGAGATTAAACGGCAGATCCTTGTAGGAATGGATCCCCTGCGCGCCGGCAATCGCGAACAGTTCCTCATGCGTCGGTCCTAAGACAAACGGTTTTCCGTTGCGGTCTTTCAGGGAGAACATGCTGGAGCCGAACCCTGCGCGTCTTCCCGACGCCACATAAGTTTCCTCCGGAATCAATGCCGGCATCAAGACTTCCTGCGCACCGGCCTTATTCATTTCGTCGCGCACAATATTCTGAATGTTATTTAATACTTTTAAACCCAGCGGCAGAAACATGTAGACCCCCGCGGAGTTCTTGCGAACAAATCCGCCGCGGGTCAGAAGGTTTCCGGACACGGAGTCTTCATCTTTGATATTCTCACGGATCGTGAAGAAATAGGAATTGCTAAGTTTCATACATTGTCCCCTCAATTTCTCAAAGATTATAGCATATTGCGAACGACAACGCACTCTTTTCCAAGCGGAACCTCCTTCTTCCTAGCGCGTCCTTTTATCCTTCTTCAGTTTCACGAACATCCATCCCGCCAAAGCCGCGCATCCGGTCATGATCCCGATCCACGGATACGGCGTCTCGCTCATCGATGTAGGCACCGTTGTTTTCGGTGTATTCGGGATTTGAAGGATAACCGTACGGATCCCGTCAATCATCTTTGCCGAATCCGCGTTTACCGGGAACACTTCTTTTATTCGCTGATATCCTTTCGGCGCCTTCTTCTCCCGCACCGCGTACGAATCTTTTACGTCCCATAATTCCGCTTCAAAAATTCCGTTTTCATCGGTTTTCCCGGACGCATCCGTTCCCTGCACTGTCTTTACGGTTTCACCCGTATGTATGTCGAAAATTTCAAACTCTGCGTTTTCCAGCTTTGTTTCCGGGTGTTCCGCATCGTATTTTTCGACCCGGACTTTTACCGTACTCCTGTTGTCGATCATGCAAAGAACCTGCGGATTTATCGTTTTTCCCGTTACTGTAAATACGATATCCTCCGCTGTTTGATATCCGTACGGCGTTTCTGTTTCCCGCAAAACATATTCCTTTCCGCCTTCCACATAACCCGAAAGATCGATTCCTTCTGTGTTATCCTCCGTCGTAAAAGAAATCAATTCCCTTTCCGCACCGTCTTCTCCTTTTTCCAGCAGCGAAATCTTCGCGCCTGCGACCGGATTCCCTTCCTCGTCCTGTTTGAGCACTTTCAGGGAAACCTTATCATCCTGCATGAGGATTTCGATTTGTTTCGGACCGCCGGATGTTTCCGGTATTTCAAACCGTATCTCCGCAGACACATGATATCCGGCCGGTGTTTTGGTTTCCTTAAGCACATATTCCTTCCCGGCTTTTAAAACTTTTTCCAGCACAATCGGATCTTTTCCGGATAGACGCGGGAATCCTTCAGCCAGGTGTTCCTCTCCGTTTTCACTGATTTCATAAAGGCAGAGTTCCGCGCCCTCAACAGCTTTATGATCCTCGTCAATTTTCCGGATCTCTGCGATCACCGGGTCATCTTTCATCGCAATTTCCTCAAATTCATTCGTCATGGTAAAGGTAATTTCATCGGCGCGGTAGTATCCGGCCGGTGCGATGGTT
>CACZNO010000011.1 GCA_902782505.1 uncultured Erysipelotrichaceae bacterium
CGCGTAGTCATACTGGAACACGGTAGTACCGTTCACGGTCTTCGATATCCTCTTCCCTTCCGCGTCATACAAGAAGGAGACGGTATCCGTACCGTTGGTCATACTGTCTAATTCGCTTCCGTGTTTCCAGGTGAAAGACCATTCGCCGTTATTGGTGAGGTTACCGACAAGGCGAAAACCACGAAAACAGAAATCAAACGATTGAAAAACGAATTGCTCGATTTGCGATTATACATGAAGATTTCCTCCGTATTATCCCATCTCTATAATACTAGACGATATCAGTAGATACAATTATTTCACCGCTAATTCAAACCAGAAATCGCTTCCTTTTCCGTATGTACTGGACACTCCGTATTGCGCCGCGTGGTTTTCCAGCACCGAACGCACAATGGAGAGCCCAAGACCCGATCCCCTGACCGAGCGCTTGTGTTCTTTGTCGACCCTGTAATAACGGTCCCAGATGTACGGAAGATCTTCTTCCCTGACCCCGATGCCATGATCGATGACTTCCACACGCACCGTCTTTTCATCACGTCTTGATTGCCGCAGGATGATCTCTTTTTCTTTGTCCGAGTAATTCACTGCGTTATTCAGAAGGTTGTATAAGACCTGTTCGATGCGCTTTTCATCGTAGAGCGCTGTGATGTCGTTCTCTGCCTCAAGGCGTACCGTGAACCCGTCTTTCTCCACCATCTTCTGATAGTGATCGGCCACATCCCGTAAGAATTCCGTCAGGTTGTGTTCTTTGATTTCCATCGGGATCATGCCTCCCTGAAGCTTGGAAAGATCCAAAAGTCCGTTCACCATACTGTCGAGGCGCTTGGTTTCATCGATGATCGTCTGGATGTTTTCGGGGGTGTTTTCTCCCGGAATATCCCGCATGATCTCCGCGTAGCCTTCAATCATGGTTAACGGCGTACGCAGATCATGGGAAACATTCGCGATCAGTTCATTGCGCACCTTATCGGCTTTCCCGAGTTCCTTCGCGGTCCGGTTCAGCGTTTTCGCCAGTTCCGTTACTTCCCGGTATCCGTTTTTCTCATCAAAATCTTCCGCGTAGTTTCCCTTCGCCAGATGCGCAGCTTGTTCGTTGATCCCCGCGATCGGACGGGCGATGATCCGGTTCAGCGCATAGGAAAGCACGAAGATCATCACAAGCACGATGGCGAATACGATCCAAAGCTGAGAACGCAAGGCATTCTCCACGATCCCCAAAGGGCGCAAAATCGTGGACATCAGAATCGTGATCTCGTTGCCCGAAGCGTCTTTCGTATTTTTCACTAACACCACGCATTGCATGGTATCGGCCTTATCGGCTTCCTTATGCAGGTTCGAAATATCCAGTTTCTCTTCGCCGTTGGCGAACAACATCGTCTTGCCGCCGTCTTTTTCCGCTTCGTCGTGCAGCACTTTTACGGAAAACGGCGTCAGTTCCCGGATCACGCATTCCCGCCGGCTGGTCCCGGCTTCTACCCCAAGGCCCAGATCCAGATTCAGCATCAGTGCGCAGGAATCCGCCTCAAAGGTATCCGAATCCAGTTTTTCACGGATCGTTTCCGCGTTAAAGGAAGCGTCCAGCGTCGTGGATTCCGCGACATCCGCCAGAGAATCCGCCGTACGTTCAATGCCGGTGATCTTCCCGCGCCGGTAAATGTCTTTCAAAAAGACATTCTGGTACAACGATACCGCCGCGAACAGGATCACGCAGAACACCGCCAACAGTCCCACAATGTACAGGCGGATCGGGAAATTTTTCTTCGTCTCAGTTTTCAAAACGGTACCCCACTCCGCGCAGGGTCACGATGAATTTCTGATACGGCCCTAACGCTTTCCGCAATAATTTCATATGTGTATCCAACGTCCGGTCATCCCCGAAATAATCGTAGCCCCAGACTTCGCTGATGATCTGTTCCCTGGTCAATGCGATTCCTTTATTGTGCGCCAGATAATACAGAAGGTCGTATTCTTTCGGGCTCAGACTGACTGCCTGTCCGTCGATTTCCACGGTTCTTGCCGCGTGGTTGATCGCAAGTCCTTCAAAACGCATCACGGAATCATCGGACGTACGGTTTTTCGCACTGCGGCGCAAAATGGCGCTGATCCGGTACATGAGTTCCCGTACGGAAAACGGTTTGACGACATAATCGTCCACG
>CACZNO010000012.1 GCA_902782505.1 uncultured Erysipelotrichaceae bacterium
ATACGGACAGCCTGCGGTCTTCCGGGAGGAACCGGACGAACAGAGAGTTCTCGAATGGCAGCGGAAGTATTCCGATCCGCACTGGATCTACGGGGACGAAGAAAGGGAAACCTGTTACATGGAAAAGCGCTTTGACTGGGGCTATGCGGGAATTGCGCTCGATATCAAAGAGGGTGTGATTCAAAAGGCGCGCGTGGATACCGACGCAATGGAGACGTCCTGGGCATTAACTCTTCAAAGTTCTCTCGAAGAAAAGCCCTTTACCCGCGGGAGTATGCGGGAAGCAATTTGCGAATTGACAACCGATCCGGTGCGGAAAGATCTTCTTGGCTGGATCACGGAAGAAGGAGACGATACGATATGATGTATGATCTGATGATTCTCGGCGCCGGTCCGGGAGGATACCACGCGGCGTATACCGCCGTGCAATACGGAATGAAGACGGCCTTAGTCGAAAAGGATCTGGCCGGAGGGACGTGTTTAAACCGCGGCTGCGTACCGACCAAGACGCTGATCCATACCGCGGATCTTTTCCGGGAAATCCGGCACAGCGAAGTCTTCGGCATCGAAAACGCCGATGCGAAAATCTCGCGGGAAGCCCTTTTGGCGCGCAAGGAAGAAATCACCGCGTCGTTACGAAAAGGACTGGAGGATTCCTTCAAAGCCCGCAAGATCGATTATCTTACGGGAAAAGGAACCGTCATCGACGCGCATCATGTCCGGGTCGGCGGGGAAATTCATGAAACAAAATATCTTCTGATCGCTTCCGGCAGCGTGCCGGCCTTGCCTCCGATCGAAGGGATCGGGTCTTCTTCCGTTTTGACCAGCGATGACATTCTGCGGGATCTTCCGGCATTGACTTCCCTGATCGTGATCGGCGGCGGCGTGATCGGAACCGAGATCGCCGGCGTGTACGCAAGTCTTGGGACAAAGGTAACGATTCTGGAAGCGATGGACCAGCTTCTTCCGAACATGGATCCGGAAATTGCCCGGAATCTTTCCGTAATATTCAAAAAGCGCGGCATCGAGACCCACACATCCGCGATGGTACAGAAAATCGCGGATACGGAAACCGGCGCGGAAGTAACCTACACCGAGAAAGGAAAAACCGTTTCGGTCCGGGCGGATAAAGTTCTGGTTGCGACCGGACGGAAAGCTTATCTGGAAGGCTTGTTTGAAAATGAAATGCCGGAACTGGAACGCGGGCGGATCAAGATCAGTGAGCGGATGGAGACGTCCGTTCCCGGGATTTACGCGATCGGCGATGTCACGTTCGGGTACGCGCAGCTGGCGCATATGGCTTCGGCCATGGGCGAAAACGCGGTGCGCGCAATGAACGGGGACGGACCTTCGCGGGACCTTAAGGCAGTGCCGGCGTGTGTTTATACATCGCCGGAAATCGCGCAGGCAGGCATGACGGAAAAAGAAGCCAAAGCCCGGGGCATTGAAACGGTCATCGGAAAAGCGCCGATGCACGCGAACGCCCGCACGAAAATCGCGGAAAGCGAGAGAGGCTTTGTGAAACTGGTTGCGGATAAGACAAACGGAAAACTGTTAGGCGCGGCGATGATGTGCGAGAGGGCGACCGATATGATCATGGAGACCGTGTACGGGATCCTGGACGGAAAGACGCCGGACGAACTGTTGGAAGCCGTTCACCCGCATCCTTCGTTCGCCGAGGGAATCGAAACCGCCCTACGGGTTTTGAAAGAAAAATACCGCTAGATTTTATCTGGTGTTAGAATGTACGCAAGGAGATACATACTATGAAACGTGGAGCCGGAATAGTCATGCCGATCACTTCGCTGCCGTCGGATTACGGCATCGGCACAATGGGAAAAGAAGCGCGGAGATTCATTGATTTTCTGCATACAGCCAAACAGACATACTGGCAGATCCTGCCGTTAGGTCCGACGAGTTACGGAGATTCCCCGTACCAGTCGTTTTCTTCGTTCGCGGGAAATCCGTATCTGATCGATCTGGACGAACTGCGGAAGGACGGATTGTTACGGAAGAAGGAATACGCGGAAGGATCCTGGGGAGATAACCCTTTACGGGTCGATTACGGTTTGATTTACGCAAGACGGTATGAGGTATTGCGCAAAGCCGTCGCAAGGCTTCTGGAAAACAAACCCGCCGATTATGATGCGTTTATCGAAAACGAAAAGGGATGGCTGGACGATTACGCGTTATTTATGACGATCAAGAAGCTGGAAAACGGAAAGCCGGTCGGAGAATGGCCGAAGAAGCTGCACTTCCGCGATCCGGAAGCTCTGGATAAAGTGCGCCGGGAAAACGCCGGGGAAATGACTTTCTGGGAAGCGGTGCAGTATCTTTTCTTCCGTCAATGGAAGAAACTGCGTCAATACGCGAAGAAACAGAACGTCAAGATCATCGGAGATATTCCGATTTACGTTGCGGAAGACAGCGTGGAAGTATGGGCGGATCCCAAACAGTTCCAGCTCGATAAGAATCTTCATCCGACGGAAATCGCGGGATGCCCTCCGGACGGGTTCGCGGAAGACGGACAGCGCTGGGGAAATCCGCTCTACGATTGGGAGTATATGAAGAAGGACGGTTACGCATGGTGGATCCGCCGTGTTGCCCAGCAGTTCCGGTTCTACGATGTTCTGCGTCTGGACCATTTCCGCGGGTTTGCGGGATATTACGCGATCCCGGCGACGGAAAAAACCGCGCGCAACGGCAAATGGAGAGAAGGCCCGGGCTATGCGCTGTTTGAAGCCATCGAAAAGGCGCTGGGCAAGCGGGAGATCATCGCCGAGGATCTGGGCTTTTTGACCGAAGACGTCTACGAATTATTGCGCAAATGCGGGTATGCGGGCATGAAGAACTTACAGTTCGCGTTCTTCCCGGAAAACCCGGGCTCCGAGTATCTGCCGCACAATTTCGTGAAGAACTGCGTCGTCTATGTCGGAACGCATGACAACGAGCCGATCATGGGCTGGTTCAAATACGGACCGAAAAAGTGTATCAACCGCGCGAAGAAATACCTCCATCTGGATCCCGCCGAAGGTTTGAACTGGGGCATGATCCGCTGCGCCTATATGGGTGTGGAAGATACCGCGATGGTGCAGTTCCAGGATTTTCTGGGATTAGGCTGGGATGCGCGGATCAATACGCCGTCGGTGGTCGGGATCAACTGGACCTGGCGGTGTGATAAGAAGGACATCAACGGACGTTTAGCGCAGAAAATCGCGCGGTGGACCGCGTTATATGACCGTCTGCCGAAATAAGGAAGCAGTAAAGCATATGAGTGATTTTATCGTGAATATTATTCATCGCCCCGAAATGGTTCCGGAATACGCGGAAAAAGTGACGGGACACGGAAAAGAAGAAGATCTCGGCAGGGAAGGACTTCTGACCGAGAGTCTGGATATCTTTAAAATTCAACAGGAATGTGCGCATAAAAACGGATTGAAGACGACGATCCAGATGACCTATGCGAGCCTTTTCAATGAAGAAGCGGTCGCCCTGGCGAAGGAACATCACGAAAAGTACGGGGACGAGATCGGATTGACGCTGTTGGGACTGCCGTGCGAACAGTTCCGTGAAAAGTACAAAACCAAGGATTTCTGTATCTGGATGTTTTCGATGGAAGATAAGAAAGCCATCGTCAACGACGTCTTTGAGAAATTCCATGAATGTTTCGGGTTCTATCCGGAATCGACCGGATCGTATTATCTGGACGCGGCGCTGATCAACTACATCAAGGAGAAGTATCCTTCCGTGAAATGCGCGGTCGCGACCTGTTGGGAAGAAGGACCCAAAGCGTATCATACCTGCAACAATTCCTGGTATACCCTGATGGACGGGGGGCCGTGGGCACCCTGGATTCCTTCGAAACAGAATACCCACGCACCGGCGGCGAACAGGGAAGAAGACAGCGGCATCGTGGCGATTCCGCATCTTTCGAGAGACCTTCTGGCGTGTTATGACGGAAACGGATCCAACTTCGGAACGCATCCGCAGAACGTTCTGCGCGGGATGATCTACAATTCGAAAACCTGGGAATATCCGTATCTGTACAATCTGATCGATCAGTACCGGTACCTTGAAAAATTCAACAACGGTTACGCGTACAATATGATGTTCGTGGGACCGGGCTGGATGAACAAGATGGGACGCTGGGAAGCGCCATATGAATTGCTGCTGAAGTCGTACGAAGACGGCTGCGCGTATTACGGACAACTGAAAAAAGAAGGCAAGCTGCTCGATATGACGATGTCCGAATTCGCGGATTATTACCGTGCGAAGAAACACTATGAAGAACCCGAATGCGCGTTATGGCGGGATATTCTCTACGGTTCCGACAAACAGCTGTTCTGGTATTGCGATCCGTATATGCGCGCCTGCGTCAATATGGATGAAGGCGGCGCGATCGTCGATTTGCGTCCCTATGTTTCAAAACTGGATGATCCGATGGGGATCGGCACAAAACACGTCCAGGACGTCTCGTATCCGTTTTTGATTCAGGAAAAATACCGCGCCGGATACTTTACGCATTACGCCGGCGAAGGAACCGTGCGCAGCGCGAAAATCTGTTACCAAGGCGAGGAGGCGGATCTCTGTCTTTGCCGCACCAAGGCGCATTTCCGGGAAGAAAACGGCGTGCGTTCCCTGACGCTGGATCCCGCGGAAATTGAATTCCGCAATTTGAAATGCACGGTTCAGACAGTCATATCCTTCAAGGAAGGAGATTCCTCGATCCGCATCGACCGGAAACTTCTTTCGTGCACCGATCCGGACGCGGAAATCACGGTCGACGAATACATGGTCGGCTGTTACGGAACGACCGAGTATCCGGAAGATATGACAAGTCTGACTTTGTCGCTGGATGAGGAAAGCCTTGCGTATGAATACAAGTGCCGGGAACTGCACAAGGAAAACGCAGACCGGGCGGAATGCGTATTGCCGCCGGTCAAGACCCGCGTGATTCTGGAATGCGAAGCTTCGCGCAAAGAAGGCTACGTGAAGGAAGGATACGCGTTTTCACCGATGTTCACGCTGGGATACAAAGCGGTCTTGAAGGCCGGGGAAGGAGTTACCACATGGCTCAGGCTGGAAAAGGCAGACTAAACTTCCGGTGCCCGCAGTGCTTTATGCGGGACATCGACATGGATATGTTTTACGACAAGGACAAGAAGGAATACTACTGCATCCGGTGCCAGTATCACGGGGATGAAAAGGACGTGCTGGAGAAAAACGAACAGATCCGTCTGAAATACCGGGCGATGTATCACCGCTTCAAAGACTTCGAGGATTTTTCCGATGACCTTTCTTAAGGGCATGGACATCTCGGATCTTGCGGAAATTGAGAAACACGGAGGCGTGTATTTTGACCGCGGGATCGAAAAGGACGCGGTGAAGATCTTTGCGGAGCACGGGATCAATCTGGCCAGGATCCGGATCTGGAATGACCCGTACGATGAAAAGGGGAATCCCTACGGCGGCGGCACCAGCGACGTGAAGACGTTTCTTTCGCTGGCGAAAAGAGCGAAGGAATGCGGCATGGGCATTCTGGCGGATTTTCATTATTCCGATTTCTGGGCCGATCCCGGGAAACAGACCATGCCCAAGGCGTGGCGTTCTTTTCCGTATGAAGAACTGAAAAAGGCGCTGTACGAATTCACAAAGGAAACGCTGGAACTCTGCGTAAAAGAAGATGTGATCCCGGAATACGTCGCCGTCGGGAATGAAGTCACCAACGGCATATGCTGGCCGGTAGGAAAAGTGCCGGCGTTTGACCGTATTGCCGGATTGATTTCCGCAGGCATCCGCGCGGTGCGGGAAACGGTTCCTTCCGCGAAAGTCATGATTCATCTGGATAACGGCGGAAACAAAAAACTCTACGAAAACTGGTTTTGGGAATACTTTGAAAACGACGGAGAGGACTTTGACGCGATCGGATTAAGCTATTATCCTTTGTGGCACGGGTCGCCGGAAGACCTTGAAGAAAATCTGCGCTTTCTTTCCGGTACATACGGCAAGGAACTGATCATCGCGGAGACCTCGTATCCGTTTACCCTGGCGGATTACGCGGAGTATGAAACCTACATGTCCGGTAAACGCAAAGGCATGGCGATCAAGCCGGAATTACTGGGAAACTGCACGGAACCCTTCAGCCCGGAAGGACAGTGTTCCTTTCTGGAAAAACTGACCCGCATCGTAGTCGATCATCCCTGCGGGAAGGGAATCATCTGGTGGGGAGGCGCCCTGATTCCGCGGGAAGGAAGTTCCTGGGGCAACGACAACGCGATCGAGTATGCGCATGAAAAAGGTCCCGGAGGAAACGAGTGGGCCAATCAGGCCGTGTTCGATTTTGACGGAAACGCGTTACCGGTTCTGGACCGGCTCGGAAGGATTGTTGATTCTTGTGAAAAGTGTGATAAAGTAAAGATATGAAAGAAATCGTCTGCATCCTGATCGGATATTTTCTGGGCTGTATCAATATGGCTTTTATCGTCGGAAAACTGAACGGTTTTGATATCCGCGAAAGGGGAAGCGGCAATGCCGGAGCTTCCAATGTCAAAATCGCGTTAGGATGGAAAGCCGGGGTTTTTACTGCGCTGTTCGACATCCTGAAATCGTTCGCGGCGGTCATGGTCTGCCGGCTGCTGTTCCCGGATTTTGAACTCGGTCCCTATATCGCGGGGGCGATGGCGGTAATCGGGCATATCTTCCCGTTCTATATGAAATTCAAGGGCGGGAAAGGCTATGCGGCGTATATGGGACTGCTGCTGGCAATCAACTGGAAACTGGCGCTGGCTTTAATCGTATGGGGCGTGCTGGTTACACTGATCACGAACTATATCGCGCTGGCGACGATTTCCACGTCGATGATCGTGCCGGCATACTGCTATCTCATGAAGCGTCCGTTGGAAGTGATTCTGATCTTCGTAGGATTGATGATCATCATAATTTATAAACACAAAATCAACATTGTCCGCATCTGGAAGCACGAGGAAATCGGGCTGCGGAAAACGGAAAATCCGAAGGCTGAATAACAGCCTTTTTTTTCTTTGAAACGGGCTTACCGTACCGGTGAGAGAGTAAGCGTTTTCAAATTTTCGTTGATTCTGTTCGGAAAAGTATTATAATTTTTGTATAAGTAATGAGGAATAGGAGGAAATATGAGGAAAATTCTAATATTACTTTTAAGTGCAATGATGGTTTTTGGGTTAACCGCTTGCAAGGGCGGTAAGACCGATCCGGAACCGACTCCGGAAAAGAAAGAGTTCGCGTTAAAAGTTTGGTGCGCGGACGCGATCGTTGAACTGACGAAGTCCCAGCTGGCGAAGTTCGCGGAAGCTCACAAAGATGAGTACACCTTAACCTACACGGTTGAAGCAGTAGGCGAAGGCGACGCGGCTACGTCCATGACGACCGACGTTGAAGCAGGCGGCGACATTTACTGCTTCGCGCAGGACCAGTTAGCTCGTTTGGTGCAGGCCAACGCATTAGCGAAACCGGGCAACAAGGCTGTTGAAACGATCAAAGCGGAAAACAGCGCAGGCTCTGTCGGTGCGGCGACGTTTGACAACACGGTTTATGCTTATCCGTTAACCGATGACAATGGTTACTTCATGTACTATGACAAGACCGTTGTTACCGATCCGACCGATTTAGCGAAGGTTCTGGCGGACTGCGAAGCTGCAGACAGATACTTCTGCTACAACTTAGGTTCTGCTTGGTATGCAGCGGGCCTCTTCTTCGCGACAGGCTGCGTTTCCGAATGGAACATGAACGGAACGGATATCGTTTCCTACAAGGATACCTTCGATTCTGCGGAAGGTTTGGTTTCCGCAAAAGCGATGAGCATGATCGTAAACAGCCCGGTATTCGTAGATGATTCCCAGGCTTCCCAGTTCGATAACAAGGCGGCAGTCGTTGTCTCCGGTACGTGGGATTACGATACGGCGTCCAAGAAACTGGGCGACAACATGGGTGTTGCGGAACTCCCGAACTTCACCGTTGACGGCAAGACCTATCATATGGGTTCCTTCTCCGGTAACAAGTTAATGGGTGTCAAGCCGCAGCAGGATGCGGAAAAAGCGGCAGTTGCTTCGCAGGTTGCGTTATATCTGACCGGTGAAGAATGCCAGATGGAACGCTTCAACCAGCAGGCTTGGGGTCCGTCGAACAAGAAAGCGGCGGCTTCCGATGCGGTTCAGGCGAACCCGGGCTTAGCGGCATTATCCGCACAGAACAACTATGCGAAACCGCAGGGCCAGTATCCTGGTTCCTGGTGGGATATCGGCGGAGCGATCAAGGCCGGTGTCTTAGCGGCAGGCGCAAATCCGTCTGACGATGCACTGAAGGCTGTCTTAAAGACCTACAGTGATTCCTTAGCGGCGTTATTAACGGTTGATCCGGAAGTTGCGAGAGCGTTCACCGTAATCGGCTCCTTCAACGAATGGGGCGGAGACGTAGCGATGAAGGAAGATCCGGCGGGTACCTGGACTTCCGAACCGATCGAATTAGCAGCGAATGCGGAACTGAAAGTACGTCAGGGCAAGTCCTGGGATGTCAACTTCGGCGGCGCAGCAGGCGGCCAGGAATCGGATAACTACGTAGTAGCGGAAGCCGGCACGTATATCGTTGTCTTGGTTTACAACGAAGCGGACGGTTCTGCGACTCTCGAAGTTAAAAAACAATAATTCTTAGAGAATCTGTTTGACTGATGGTTGTAAAACGGGTTGAGGGTGCTCAGCGCCTTCAACCCGTTTAAATTAAAAACAGAGCCATGCGGCGGCATATGCCGCTGATCTGGCAGGGGGAAGAAAAATGGAAAGAATTACGGATCTTGAGTATTTAAAACTTACCAAAGGTCAGAAATTCCTGTATAAACTGAAACAGTTTTTCCTTTCCATCCCGCGATGGTTTATTGGATTGTTCAAGGGGCTTTTCAAGGGAATCGGGAATTTCTTTAAAAAGTTGAAAAACGAACTGGCGGATATCGGCGCCACGTTTATCAACGGGGATTGGAAGACCAAAACTTCTTTCTTCATCATGGGATTCGGAAACATCGCGCGCGGACAGATCCTGCGCGGGATCCTGTTCCTGGTGTTTGAAATCGTATTTATTTTCTACATGATTACTACGGGAGGATATTGGTTATCCAAACTCCCGACCCTCGGCACGAAAGGACCGTTCGAGGAATATGATGAGATTTTGGACCAGTATGTCATGAAGTACCATGACAACTCGTTCAAGATCCTGTTATACGGCGTATTGACGATTCTGTTCATCATCGCCTTCATCTATACCTGGCGTATGAACGTCAAGCAGAACAAGATCGCGGAAGAGATTCTGGCGACCGGCAAGCCGCTGAAGAGCGGCAAGGACGACCTGCGTTCCCTGGTGGATGATCAGTTCCACAAGACGTTACTGGCGCTGCCGTTAACCGGTATTCTGGTGTTTACGGCCTTACCGATCTTGTTTATGATCCTGATCGCGTTCACCAACTACGACGCGAACCATAACGGATTTACCAACGCCTTGTTTACGTGGACCGGCATGACCAACTTCAACCAGTTGTTAAGCTGGTCGAGCGGTTCCACCAATTTCTCCGCAACGTTCGGTGAAATCCTGACCTGGACCTTGATCTGGGCGTTCTTCGCAACGTTCACGAACTACTTC
>CACZNO010000013.1 GCA_902782505.1 uncultured Erysipelotrichaceae bacterium
ATACGGGAACAATTCATAGACCAGCGCCGGAATCGGTTTGGCCACGCACGCAAACGCCGTCGCCGCAATCGAATGGGTATGCGCAATCGCGTTCACATCGTCCCTTGTCCGGTAAATCTCCGCGTGCATCAGCGTTTCACTGGAGGGTTTCTTTCCTTCCAGCAGATGCAGATCCATGTCCAGAACGCACATTTGATCCGGCGTCAGTTCTTCGCGGTCCACTCCCGAAGGCGTGATTACAAAGTAACCTGTCCTGGGATCTCTCGCCGAGAAATTCCCGGATTTATGTTTACAAAGCCCGCTTCTCTGCGCCTCTTTCGCGATCCGGATGACTTCCAGTTTCAGATGTTCCAGCATACCCCATCATCTCCTTTGAATATTTTATTATACGATGATTCCCGGCATGAAAAAAGTCCTGCCCGAAGACAGGACTCCGATCCGTTTAATGCGCGTGGTATTCTTTCAGAAATGACAACAGAGGCCTCGGTGCATAAACGTACTTGTAAGCATTTTCCATTGCCGGAAGATAACAAATCCCGCTTACCGGTTCCACAAAACACTCCGCGATCACGGCTCCTTCTTCTTTGAACACAATTCGCACCGGAAATAACGAGTCGACCGCAGGAGCCTTATGAAGTCTCAAATTATAAGATTGAAACCAACCGGCAACCTTTTGCACTTCCTGATCGTTCAAATCATAGGTCTCTGTTTTGCCGGATTCGTTTTGAATCTCCAGTCTGACTTCCGTTATGCGGCAATCTTTCGGGAAAAAACGCACCGGTTTATACAAACAGACAAACAAGACTACCGCTAAAACAACGATTACGGCGATGTTTCGTATTGTCTTCTGCGTTTTCTTGTTTCCTTTCATCGTGATTTCCTCTGTTTATCCGTTTCCTGTGTTTCTTCCTCACAGAAAGAAACTGACACAGTCATTATAATACCTGTGCCAGTTTCCTTGTGTTAAATTCTATAAAACAATTCCTGAACAGTTGGAAACTATAACGCGTTCACTGTCAGATACGCTTCTTCCGTCGCGTCTAAGATTCTTCTGGGCTTCGCCGCGTCGCCGATCACGTAAACCGGAGCTTTCTTTTCCAGCTCTTCCTTGAGATCGCATACCGGACGGTAACCGGTGGAAATCACGACGTTGTCGCACGGAATCGTTTCATCCGCCAGCACGACGGCATCCGGAGTGATTTCCTTTACCGTAACGCCGGTCTTCACGGTAACGCCGTATTCCGCGAGTTTCGCGAACATATGGCCCACAAAGGTCGCGCCGATACCGTTGGCGATGTTGTCAAGCATTTCCACCAGGGTGGTCTTCACACCTTTCGCACCGAGGTACTTACAGGTTTCGGTGCCGACCAATCCGCCGCCGATCACCACGACATTCTTACCGACCGGCTTGCCTTCGAGCACTTCTTCTGCCAGGAGTACATTCTTTCCGTCAACACCCTTGATGGGCGGAATATTCTGACGGGAACCGGTCGCGAGAATAATCACGTCCCCTTCCACGTCGTCTGCGGATTTCACTTCTTTCGCGATCACGTTGACTTTATGTTTCGCGAGCTGGTCTTTCAGATAGTTTTCAAACATCAGGAAGGTGTCCTTTTCCGGCGGCGTCGCCACCAGTTCCATCTTTCCTTTAAGTCCGTCTTTCGCGTAGAGATTTACACGGAATCCGCGTTCGGCTGCGGTCAAAGCCGCCTGCATGCCCGCCGGACCTGCGCCGACAACGGCGATCAGTTTATCTTCCTTCGCCGGTTTTAAGCCTCTGTCCGCTTCTTCACCGGCAACCGGGTTGACCATGCAATGCGCCGGCATGCCCATAAGAACACGGTCGATGCAGCCCTGGTTGCAGGCGATGCAGTAACGGATGTTCTCCAGATCGTTGTTTTTCATTTTTTCAATCAATAACGGATCGGCGATGAGACCTCTTCCGATTGCGACGATATCGGCCTTGTCTTCCTCTACGATTTCCTCAATCAGTTTCGCGTTATTCAGACGCGCCGCGACAATGACCGGAACCTTGACGATCTTCTTTAATTCTTCCGCGAACGGAACGATGAAACCCTGCGGCACAAACATCGGCTGAATCGCGTATTCCACCGCGTCGTAGCATCCCGCGGATAACGAGATGGAGTCTACCCCGAGTTCTTCGGAAAGACGGCAGACTTCCTTGACTTCATCAAAATGCATGCCGTCCGGTACATATTCATCCACCGATACACGGATCTGGACCGGAACTTCGCCTTTGCATTCATCGATGACTGCCTTCAGAACTTCCAGCGGATACTTGACGCGGTTCTCGAAGCTTCCGCCGTATTCATCCGTACGCTTGTTGGTATGCGTGGACATGAACGAGTGCAGCAGGTAGCCGTGTGCGAAGTGTACTTCCACTAAGTCATAGCCGGCGTCGATCGAGATGCGCGCCGCACGGACAAATTTCTGTTTGACTTCTTCCATTTCCTCTTTCGTGATTTCCTTCGGATGGTTCCCCAATAATCCGCAGGGAATCGCACTGGGCGCCAGAGGAGTCAAACCGGTGATGGCTTCGGACGCCTGTCTTCCCGCATGGTAAATCTGCGCGCCGATGAGAGCGCCTTCGGAATGCACCGCGTCCGTCAGCTTCTTATGTTCCGCCACATGACGGTCTTCCCACATCGACAACTGGGTCGGCAATCCTCTTCCTTCCGGGGAAACACCGATGGAACCCGGCATAATCATCGCGACACCGTGGCGCGCTCTTTCCTTAAAGAACGTGCAGATACGGTCAGTCACATCGCCGCTTCCCAAAGCGGCCATACCGTTTTCCATCGGAGCCATGATAAAACGATTCTTCAATTCGATTTTTCCGATTCGGATCGGAGTAAACAGTTTTTCCATATGATTGTGTTCCTCTCTTTATATTCATAATATACCATGAGATGTACGGTTCTGACACAGTCCTGAAGGACTTTTTGACAAAAAAGGAAACAGCGATTTTTCACACTGTTTCCTGTTCTCTTCCTATACCCGGCTGTAGGTAAATCCTTCGCCGATGACTTCCTTCGAATACGCCACGAAGATGAAGGCGTCGGGATCTTCTTCGTTGATGAATTTGACCAGGGTTTCGTATTGTTTACGCGAAACTACGACCATGATGCAGCTGCGGGGGTCTCCCTTGTAGCCGCCGCGCACATCGAAGATTGTGGAACCGCGCGCCAGCTTGGTATGAATGAAATCCTTGATCGGTTCCGGATCGTCGCTGATGATGAACAGCGCGCTGGAATTCGAAGTCTTGGGCTTCGCGACACGGTCAATGATAAGGCTGGACACGAAGATCGACAGTAAACCGATCAACACCGCGTCCAAACCGACGATGAGGATACCGAGTACCGCAATCGCGCCGTCCACCCATAATTCCAGATCCGAAAAATCGATGCCGGTGTACTTGTGAAGGATCATGATCGGAACATCGGTTCCTCCGGTGGACGCAAAGTTGCGGAATACGATCCCAAGCCCGACGCCGGAGATGATGCCTCCCAAAACAGACGCGGAAACCGGGGAACAATGTACGTCATACGGTAAAAACGACAGCACGGACAGAATGATCGGATACACGATCGTGGATAACGCCGTGTTGAGCGCGAACTCTTTTCCTAACACCCAGACGCCGATCAGGAAAAACGCGATATCCAGAATATTGATCAGCAATACCCGGTGGATCGGAACGATGGCGTTGATGACGTTGGCGATGCCCGCAAGACCGCCGGTCAGAATATTGTACGGTAAAATGAAATAGTTCACGGCGGCGGCAAGAAGAAAATTACCCAGAATGATTTCGAAATAATGACGGAATTTGTTCATCGAGTTTCCTCCTTTGCCGGTTTTCCTGCGACATTATACCACTGATTTTCAGATTTCCAAGGCTGTTTTTTCGGTTTTTCCCGGGGACTTTTCCGCATCGGACGGATTCCATGCTAATATATTTTTATATAGGACAGGAGTACGGAAACAGCGTGGAAGCTTTACGGGAATTCAGTTTCGGTACCGTGTGTCTGCGGTTGGTTCTGGCGACGCTTTGCGGCGGATTGATCGGCTACGGGCGCACCAAGAAGAACCGGGCTGCAGGATTGCGGACATATATGCTGACAAGCGCCGGCGCGGCGCTCGCTGTTTTGATTTCGCTTTACGAGTTCAGCATGCTCGAAGGCCCCTGGGCGTCCGTGGTGGCGGAGGTCGGACAGCGTTATGACGTGTCGCGGGTCGCAGCGCAGGTCATCAGCGGCATCAGCTTTTTAGCCGCAGGTTCCATCATCAGCGTCGCCCACCGGCAGGTTTACGGCTTGACGACCGCAACCGGTCTGTTCGCATCGGTCTGCATGGGCATCGCCGCCGGAGCGGGATTCTATGAATGCGTAGCCGCCGCGGTGTTCTTCATCGCCTTCGCTTTGGAAGGAACGACGAACCTGGATCTTCTTTTCAAACGCAGCACGCGCAATATCACCATGGCCGTGGAATTTGATGACATCACGCATATCGACGCCATCACAAAAGTCATCGAAGAGCACGCGGATTCTATTCACAGTATTGACATTGAACACAGCGAATCGGGGAACGGAAAACATTCCTCCGTCATTTACACGGTGCGGATGAAAAAACACCAGACATCCCATTCGCATATCTTATCGTATGTCGCGGAGCTTCCGTGGGTCTATTCCGTGGAAGAAGTCATCGCGTAAAAAGGAGTGTGAAGTATGCTTCCGATCTTTAACGGATTACGGGATATCAACATGTGGACGGTCTTATTCCGGATGGTCGTCGCTTTCATATGCGGTTCCGTCATCGGCATCGAACGCACCTACAGCAACAAGCCTGCGGGTTTCCGCACGCACATTCTGGTGACCATCGGAGCGACCATCGCGTCCATGACCGGCATGTATCTGTATCTGGTGCTGAAACTGCCGACCGACATCTCCCGTATGGGTACCCAGGTGATTGCCGGACTGGGCTTCATCGGCACCGGCACGATCATCGTTACACGCGAAAAGACCGTCAGCGGACTGACCACGGCGGCGGGGCTCTGGGTCGCCGGCATCATCGGACTTGCGATCGGCGCAGGATTCTATGAAGGCGCGATCATCACGTTTTTGATCACCCTGTTTGTGGAAACGACTGTTTCCGAACTCGGCCGTTTTATCACCAAGCCGGGCCGTCTCAAAATCGCCCTTAGTTACTATTACCGGCACGATTTAGGACAGGTCATGAGTTACCTGAAGGAAAAACAGATCAACATCGTCAACCTTCAGATCACGGGAAACAACGAGGATATCGAAGGCAAATTCTACTCCGTCCTGATGACCCTGAACCCGCGGCATCCGGTCGATGAAAACGAACTGGTGACGGCCCTTTCTTCCATGGATGGAATCATCTCTGCGGGAAAACTGGACAAATAGTTCTTAACAAACCGGGCAACCGGTTTTCTTTTGTTTTTTACGATTCTTTTATGCTTTTTTTGAAAATCCATTATAATGAATCTATAGGGAGGAATTTTAATTTATGGCAGCAAAGAAAGAACACAAAATCGTTTCCGCGGATGACGGCAAGCCAACAACCGCCGCACCGCAGAAGCCGAAAATCAAGGAAGCCAAAGAAGTAGGAAATCCGACACCGTTACGTATCGGCGCCGTCTTATTATGGGTACTGGCGCTCGTATTCGAAGTTCTCGCAATCTTGGTCTTCATGGGCAAGGTCAACCTGAAATTCTTGCCGATGTTATGGCAGATGATCCTGTTCTTGGTTCTGGACTTCATCGTGGTCGTTATAGGTGCGCAGCTTTGGAAGAAAGCGAATCACATTGATCCGGTCTCCGAAAAGAACCAAGTCAAATTCTGGTTATGGAACAACATGGGCGTCATTGCGGCAGCTATCTGCTTCTTCCCGTTCATCATCCTGTTGCTCACCAACAAGGATGTGGACAAGAAGACCAAAGCCATCGGTACCGCGGCAGCTGTGATCCTGCTGATCATCTCCGGTTTAGCGGGTGCGGACTGGAATCCGGTTTCCGAAGAACAGAAAGCACAGGCTGTGGAAGTTCTCGGCGACACCCAGGTCTATTGGGCTCCGTTCGGAAAAGTGTATCACACGCACGAAGACTGCTCGAGCTTAAACCAGAGCGAAACCCTGACCATGGGAACCGTCGAACAGGCGATCGCTGCGAACCGCACGAGACTGTGCTCGTTCTGCGCGAAGCGTGACGCGATTTCCGGCGTGGAAACGGACGACGCGGGAGAATAATTCTTCACTTAAAAATGCCCGGAATGATCCGGGCATTTTCTTTTGTCTTATTCAATGACACCGAAGTGCCGCAAGGCGTTCCAAACGCCGTTTTCATCAATATCGTCCGTAACGTAATCCGCGGCTTCGATTGCTTCCTTTGCGCTGATCTTCATCGCGACGCCGATCCCCGCATACCCGAGCATCTCCGCGTCGTTTTTTCCGTCGCCGAACGCCATGCAGTTTTCCGGTTTGATCCCGATGTAATCGCACAGGGTCTTCATACCGGTTTTCTTGGATACACCGCGCAGAACCATATCCGTGTTCTCATCGTTAAACGGCAGAAGCTCCATTTCCGGGAATTCCTTCTCCAGAATCATGTACTTATAATCCGGCGCCAGCACGACCCCTCCGATACAACCGGCTTCTAAGTGTTTCCGGTCATTGTCAAAGTTCAGCCCCGGAAATCCCAGTTCCGCACTGCGCTTGTAGTTCTCATAGAATTCCTTTTTCGAAGTATACAGCCATTCCCCGTCGGAAAACTTCCAGACCACCGCGAATCCGTGTTCCCGGCAATACTTCGTCAGCCGTTCGATCACGTCAATCGGGACGAAGTGCTCCTCAATGATTTCATGACGCTCGTTGCGCACTTCCTGTCCGTTGGCGTCGATATAATAATCCGCGTGAAGGTCCTTGATTTCCGGCTGGATCACGGTAAAGCCGCGTCCGGTCGAAATACACGTCGCTGCGCCGCGCTTTTTCAATTCCCGGAACGCTTCTTTCGCAGATGCGGGAATCCCATGCGTCTTATGGGAATACAGCGTGTTGTCGATGTCAAATAATACCAGCCGGATCTCCATTCTGCCACCTCACCTGCTTATTTTACAACAGAAAAGCGGACCGCCGCAAAGGCTGTCCGCTCCGTTTTCCGCTGTTTTGGGGATTAGGCTTTATCCGGCACCATGACGCCGTCTTTGATGTTCCAGACGTTGCCGTCCTTGTCCGTGAAAGTGCCGGTATAGTTTGGATTCCATACACCGTACTCCATGTAGATCATACGGCCCTGTCCGTCATCCACCAACAGAGTTTCAATCAATAAGGTGCCGTTTACGATATTGTAGACTTTTCCGGTTGTCGCCGAGGCGAAAATACCGGTGTAATCCGACTGCCAAATTCCCTCTTCCAGATAATAGAAGTTACCGTCGTCGGTGTTTTCATACAGACGCTTTTCATCCCATGTGCGTCCTTTTTTCAGTAACGCCACCTTTCCGTCCGGTAAAAGACGAAGTCCGTTTTTTTCTGAGAATACGCCGTACGCGACATAATATCCTGGTTCCCCGCTGGACGGACGGTATATGCCGGTGAACTCTTCGTTCCATACACCGTTTTCAATATACAGAAGTCCGTCTTCCGGGAATTCCACCATTCCCGTAAAGGTCATGTCGGATTTCCCGTCTTTCCCATAGTACAGAGTCGTACCGTCTTCGGAAATATAGAGATTCTCACCGTTGGCGTTATTCTCCGCGTATTTCGCGGCTAATCCTTCAATCGGATCTTTTTCCTTCGGACCGCATCCGGAAACCATCACTAAAGCGATCACCAACAATACGATCATCGCGCTGAGACCGGTTTTTTTCATATACACATCACTCCTTTCATGCGGCAGGAACCGTGTGTTCCTGAACACATTATACCCTATATTCGTAAAAAACACGATTTACGGATGACAATTCCTGCCATCTGTCTTATGTGCGGA
>CACZNO010000014.1 GCA_902782505.1 uncultured Erysipelotrichaceae bacterium
ATGGCATTCCTGGAAAAAAGCAATGCCGGAACCTTCACGTTTGATGATTTTCAGAAGGATATCACGACTCTGACCAGAAAAGAGATCCGGGAGATCCGGATGAAGATGGGATTTGTGTTCCAGGGATTCAACCTGTTTTTGAACAAGACCGCGATTGAAAACGTCATGGAAGGTCTGACGGTGGCGCGCAAGATGCCCAAAGACAAGGCTATGGCCATTGCGGCGGAGATGCTGGATAAAGTGGGAATGCTGGATAGGGCAGATTATTATCCGGATCAGTTATCCGGCGGCCAGCAGCAGCGCGTCGCCATTGCCAGAGCTCTCGCCACCAATCCCGAAGTCATTCTGTTCGACGAGCCGACATCCGCACTGGATCCGGAATTAACCGTGGAAGTGCTCGAAGTTATGGTGAAATTAGCCAAAGAAGGAACGACGATGGTGGTCGTGACCCATGAAATGGAATTCGCCAAAAACGTCGCCAACCGGGTGCTGTTCATGGAAAACGGCGTGGTCGTGGAAGAGGGCCCCGCGAAAGAAGTTCTGACAAATCCCAAAGAGGAAGCTACAAAGCGTTTCCTGCGCCACATTTTGCGCGCGGAAGAGAACGCGGAATAAGTCACAAACCGTCATGGAAACACATGACGGTTTTTTGAAGAAGGAGATTCTATGGCAAGAAAAATCATTATGGACGTGGATACCGGTTCGGATGACGCCTGCGCGATTATGCTGGCGGCGAAATCGGAAGAACTCGAAATCCTGGGAATCTGTGCGGTCAACGGAAACCGCACTCTGGAAGAAACAACGGAAAACACCCTGAAAATCGTGGAATTGCTGGGAATGGAAGATAAAATCCCGGTGATCCGCGGGGCGTCAAGGCCGATGGTGAAGGATCTTTTGCCTAGCCGTGCCCATAATGCGCAAACTCCCAGCGTGCATTACGATGAAAACGGAAACGAGATCTGTTATCATCCCGCGTCCTTTGATTTGCCTGCGCCGCACACCAAACCGCTGGAAAAGAATTTTATCACCTGGTACGCGGATACGATTCTGGGTTCCGGGGAGCCGGTTACGATCGTGGCGGTCGGACCTTTGACCGATTTGGGATTACTGTTCCGCTGCGAGCCCAAAGTGCTTGAAAATATTGAAGAAATCGTCATCATGGGCGGCGGGCACAACCAGGTCAATACCACCTTCGCCTCGGAGTTCAATATCTTCATGGACCCGGAAGCCGCGGAAATCGTCCTGCAGTCCGGGGCGAAAATCACGATGGTTCCCCTGGACGCAACGCATGCGGCGTCCACGTATCTATCCGAAGCCAAACTGTTCCGTGACCTTCATACACCGGTGGGGGATATGATCGCGGAGCTGATTGAGATCCGCACCAACGCCTATAACCGTCTTCAGCCTTTATGGGACAAGGATCTTTGTCCGCTGCATGACGCGCTGGCGGTGGCGTACCTTTTGGATCCGCGTGTTTTGAAACACGTTCTGTATACCCGGGTCGACGTGGATATTTCCGGCGGGTTTGCCGACGGGGCGACGATTGTCGATACGCGTGTATACCGCAACATGGAGCCCAACTGTTACTACGCGTTAGACGCGGACCGGGATTTGTTCAACCGGATCTTCTACGAGCGGATCGCGGGTCATAAAAGTGTGTAATGTTTCTCAAAGAAAAAGAACTGCCAAATTTGTCAAAAAATACAGTTTTTGCACAAATACAATTGTAATTGAAAATGAGATTATTATAATGAAAGTATCTTTTTCAGCATTAAACTGTTTTGCATCTTATCAGGGCTCACGCCTTGTGGATGAGCGGCGCATATCACCCTCTGGTTGCGCCGTCTTTTTTCGGATACGACGTTTTTTGCGGATTGTTCAATCTCTTCGGCGTATTCTTTGCTAAAATACCAATATGAAGATCTATCTGGTGCGTCACGGAAGGACGCTGTTCAATCAGAAAAAAGTATGGCAGGGCTGGTGCGACGCTCCGTTATTGAAAAAAGAGGGAGAGGAGCTCTCCTATGCGCTGGGGACCGGATTACGGGATGTCCCGTTTGCGGCGGTATATTCGTCGCCTTTAGGCCGTGCGTATGAGACTGCGCGCTGGATCTTGAAGGGATACGGAAAAGAGATCCCGATCGAAGTCAACCGGAATCTGATCGAAATGAATTTCGGCAGTCTGGAGGGAGACCCGGTCGATCCGGCATTGCACGCGCGCTTTTTCGAAGGATATGAACGCTTCGGCGGGGATTCCGTGGAGACTCTGACAAACCGGGTCATAACCGGGCTCAGGGAAATCGTTCAAGCACATCCGGAAGGAAACGTGCTGGCGGTAAGCCACGGATGGGCGATCCGGTGCGCATTGCGTTCCATCGATCGGGAGGGCATCGACGCGCTATACGCGGGAGTTTTCCGCAGCGCGAACTGCTCCGTCTGCGTTTTGGACTATACCGGCGGAAAATGGACGATCGAAAGCGTCTTTGATAAAAAATATACCGAGAAGGGACAGAAACTTCTCGAGGAGGAATCCAAATGAAAGATTATTGGCTGATTGCGATTGTTGTGGTGTTGTCGATTCTGGTGGGGATGCTGATTATGCGGCTTCTGACAAAAAAGAAACACACCGAAGAAATCTCCAATTCCGTGATTGAAGCGAAACTCTCCGAGTGCAGCGACCTTACGACCTGCCGTCTGGAATACGTGGATCTGGTCAAATACTCCAGCGGGACGATTCCCCTGATGACCAAGAAATCCTTTACGATGATCTACAAGGCGAATATCCGCGCAGGTATCGACCTTTCCCTGGCGAAGGCCCGCGTTTATCCGCACAAGGTCGTGGTATCCTTACCGCAAACCGAGATCCAGTCGATGGAAATCGATACGGATTCTTTGCGTTTCTACGATGAACACTTTGCGCTTTTCAACTGGACGGAAAAAGAAGACATCGCGACGGCGATGCGCTTAGCCAAGGAAGACGTGGAGAAAAACGCGGATCTGGATACCCTGGCGAAACAAGCGCGCCAGCAGGCGGAGATCGTCGTCAAACAGCTGGTCAAACAGATTGCGAAAGACAAGGAAGTCGTGGTGGAGTAATGAAAAAGCCCCTGCCAATCGTCTTGGATACCGATCCCGGCGTGGATGATTTCTTCTGTCTGGCGATGCTGTGCGCATTTCCGGAAGAGTTTTCCTTACGCGCGGTAACGACCATCGGCGGCAACAACTCCACGGAAGTCACCACGAAAAACGCGCTGGATATTCTGGCGCTTTTCGGAAAAGACGCTCCGGTGTATCCCGGCGCCGATCACTTTACGGAAGAAGAATTCGGAGAGCCGGTCGTGTTCGCGCACGGACATAACGGCTTGGCGGATGTGACGCTGAGCGCTTCGAAGAGAGAACCGGAAAAGGAAAAAGCCTGGGATGCCCTGTATCAAATCGCAAAGGAAGAAAACGGGGAACTGGTCGTCGTGACGGTCGGACCGCAAACCAATCTGGCACTGGCATTGTTGAAATATCCTTCGTTGAAGACGAAGATCCGTAAAATCGTCATGATGGGAGGAACGCTCGGTACGGGAAATATTTCTCCCTATGCCGAGGCGAATGTGGGAAATGACGCGATTGCGTCCCGCGTGATTTTTGAAAGCGGAATCCCGGTCGACATGATCGGGCTCGATACGACAAGACAATGCAAGGTTTCTCTGGAAGAATTTGAAGAGATGAGTGAAAAAACCGATCCCCTGATCCGGGAGATCATGCGCAGGATGATCACGTTCCGCAAAGGGGAAGCCATGCACGACGCGGCGGCGTTCAGTACGCTTCTGGATCCGGAAATCGTTTCCTGGAAAACCGGTACGATCCATGTGGAAACCGAAACGCCTTTGAAAAAAGGACGGACGACGATCTGTGAAACGCCGCAAGGGATCCACAGGGCTGCGTATGAGCCCCGGCGTGAACGGTATAAAGAAGTCTTCGGAAGGATGCTGGAACGGTATCCGGTGAAATAAGAACCGCACTTCCAAAAGAATCAACAGCCTTCGGGCTGTTTTTCTGCGGGTATTGACGAAACGGAAAGAATGATTATAATTAACAGTGTTAGCACTAAGGACACGAGAGTGCCAAAAGTGAATACGGAGGTTATTATGTTACAGCCATTGTATGGAAATGTTTTACTGGAGAAACAAAAAGAAGAATCGAAGACCGCGACCGGTATCATCCTGAAGGAAGAAAAAGAAAAACCGTCGCTGGGCAAGGTTCTCGCAGTCGGTATCGGACATCTTGAAAACGGCAAGATCATCCCGCTGAAAGTCAAGGAAGGGGACTTAGTCGTGTTCAAGAAGTACAGCGGTACGGAATTCAATTACGAAAAGAAAGACTACCTGATCGTCAATGAAAAGGATATTCTGGCGGTCGTAAAGGATTAGAAAGACAGGCAATAAGAGTATGGCAAAAGACATTTTATTCGGAAATGACGCGCGTGAAGCGATGCTGCGCGGCGTAGATACCTTAGCGAATACCGTCAAGGTCACGTTGGGTCCGAAGGGCAGAAACGTGGTATTGGAACGCGCCTACGGAGCTCCGATCATCGTCAATGACGGCGTATCGATCGCAAAGGAAATCGATCTGAAAGACAAGTATGAAAACATGGGCGCGAAACTGATTTACGAAGTCGCGAACAAGACCAACGACAGCGCGGGCGACGGCACGACGACCGCAACCTTACTGGCGCAGACGATGATCCACGAAGGAAAACGCGCGATCGACCGCGGATCCAATCCGGTTTTACTGAAACAGGGCATGGACGAAGCGACCGCGAAAGTCGTCGAAAAACTGATGGCGAAGACCAAGGAAGTCTCCACCAACGAAGAAATCGAATCGGTAGCGGAAGTATCGGCGCAGTCGAAGGAAATCGGTGAAATCATCGCCAAGGCGATGGCTACCGTCGGCAAGGACGGCGTCATCAAGGTCGATGAAGCGAAGGGCTTTGAAACCGTATTGAAACATTCCGAAGGTCTGGAATACGCGAAGGGCTATGTTTCCCCGTATATGGTATCCGACCGTGAATCGATGGAAGTCAACATGGACGACCCGCTGATCTTCGTGACCGATCAGAAGATCACGACGATTGATTCCATTCTGGGCCTTTTGAACCAGGTCGTGGAATCGCACCGTTCGTTACTGATCATCGCGGATGATCTGGACAACGACGTCATCAGCACCTTGGTCGTCAACAAGCTGCGCGGCGTGTTCAACGTCGTTGCGACAAAGGCTCCGGGTTACGGCGATTCCCAGAAGGAACAACTTCAGGATATCGCGCTGGTCACCGGCGCAAGACTCGTGTCGAAAGACTTACAGATGAAACTGGAAGAAGCGAATATCAATGATTGCGGAACCGCGCGGAAAGTAACCGTCACGAAGGATTCCACGACCATTATCGACGGACGCGGCTCCAAGGAAGAAATCGAAGCGCGCAAGGAAGAATTACGCGGCGTCATCGAAACGATCAAGGGCGATTACGAAAAGAAGAAGATGCAGGAACGCCTTGCGAAATTGAACAACGGCGTGGCGGTGATCGAAGTCGGCGCGGTAACCGAAACTGAAATGCGCGATAAGAAACTGCGTATCGAAGACGCATTGAACGCGACGAAAGCGGCGGTTTCCGAAGGTATCGTCACCGGCGGCGGATCGGTTCTGGTGGAAATCTACAACGAACTCAAACCGGTCATGCACAGCGATGAAACGGATGTTCAGAAGGGCTACAATGTTGTGCTGAACTCGTTATTGAAACCGATCTGGCAGATCGCGGAAAACGCGGGCTATGACGGCGAAGATATCGTTTCGAAACAGAAGAACCAGCCGGAACATTTCGGATTCAACGCACGCAGCGGCAAGTGGGTCAACATGCTGGAAGAAGGCATCGTGGATCCGACGACCGTCACCAAGTCGGCGCTGCAGTACGCTTCGTCCATTGCTTCTTCGTTCCTGACGGCGGAAGCGGCAGTGGTCGAAATCCCGGAACCGAAAGAACCGGCGATGCCGCAGGGCGGAATGTACTAAACCAAAACGAAGAAATACGGCGGGCTATCCCGCCGTTTTCTTTTACCGGATATGATACAATACAGACATGACGACGGAAAAACTGATTGACAGGACACTGAAACATTATCCCAGAATCCTTTTGCCGGACTATCGCGGAATCATCGCGATTGACGGCCGCTGCGCCACGGGAAAGACCACTTTCGGAAAAGCGTTATCGGAAAAAACCGGGATCCCGTGCATACCGCTGGATGATTTTTTCTTACGCGTCGAACAGCGCACGCCGAAACGATTTGCGGAACCGGGGGGCAACGTGGACCGGGAACGGATCCTGGAGGAAGTCCTGATTCCGTTTCGAAAGGGAGAGTTCAGCGGATACCGTCCGTTTTCCTGTAAGACCTTCACCTTGCAGGACAAACGGGAAATGCCGAGAACAAACGCCTTGATTCTGGAAGGCTCCTACGCATTCCATCCGGAATTATACCCGTACTATGATCTGCGGATTTTTCTGGATATCGATCCGGAAATCCAGAAAAAACGCCTCCAAAACCGGGAAACACCGGAAAACTACCAACGTTTTCTGGACCGCTGGATCCCGTTGGAAGAGAAGTACTTTGAAACATTTGATCCCAAAGAAAAAGCCGATCTTTATTTCATAACCGGCTTTGATACAAGATAGAGAACCGGCGCGTCCGGTTTTTTTGTCTCATAAACGGTCCGCACGAGGTTTTCTTCCAGGATCCATTGGGTGATTACTTCGCGCTCTTTCCGCCCTTCTTCGTGCGGATAAAACGCCAATATGAGGATTCCCTTCGTGCCGAGTAGATCCATGGCCTCCTTCACGGCGGGAAGACTGGTGTCCGCGCGCGTCATGACCGTATGATCGGATAAAGGGCGGTATCCGAAATTGAATACCACTGCGTCCGGATTTTCCCGTACATAGTCTTTCAGTCTTTCGTGGGAATCGTGCACATAAACGATATTCGTAAATCCGGCACAGCGTTTTTTGGTTTCTTCAATGGCTTCTTCCTGAATGTCAAACGCGTAGACCAGACGGGAATGTTTCGCCAGAAACAGCGTATCCTTTCCGTTTCCGCAGGTGGCGTCCACGGTTACCGCGTCCTTTTTCAATGTGTGTTCCAGGATCCAGTGATAGATTTCAGTAATGCATGGATGGTACATAAAGCCTCCCTTGGTATGTGTTTTGTTCCGAAAGTACACGGTCGATCGTATTCAGCGCGACCGTTTTTTTGATGACCCAGTCCGGAGCGATGAGCTCGTCTTTTGGCGCGTCCGAGACG
>CACZNO010000015.1 GCA_902782505.1 uncultured Erysipelotrichaceae bacterium
CACTGCGGCATGATATACGGGAAGATGAAGATGGAACTCAGATACTTCCGGAACGCCATATTCGTACGGGTGATCAGATAGGCGAAGATACCGCCGAATACGATCGCGATCACGCAGGTTCCCACCGCCAGGATCACCGTGTTCAAAAGCGGATTCCAGAGGTTGCTCTTGGCCATACTGCTGGTGAACAGGTCGATATAGTTGACGATACTGTAGCCGGAGGTCTTTCCCGTGATGTACGCATCGATCGTGCCCGGATGAATCTTGAACGTATCCTCCACGATCGCAATAATCGGCGCAATCGTCGTGAACGTCACCAGGATCCCCGTCAGCACCAGAATAACGTTGTACGGCTTCGAGAAGAACGTCTTCACGTTATTCAGGAGAATTTTCATTTTCTTGTTTTCCATAATGACTCCTTATCGTTCTATGAGAGAAAGTGCCCTTACGTCACTTCTGCATAAGGGCACTGTCCTGATTCCGTAAAAACTGATCAGGGATCAATTATTTGCCGTATTTCGTCAGTAATTCGATCCAGGAACCTACGGTGAACGCTACTTTCGCGCAGTATACAGGATCTTCTACAACCAACTTACCGGTGTTGATCCACCATTCGTAACCGCGGTCGTTCTTCGCGTCATACGTGTTGACACCGTCAACATAACCGCCGGTGGAATGATGATACTTCTCTTCATTCGCCGCTAAAACTTTCGGGTTGGAAGAATAACCGCCCATGTCTTTGCCCCATGCGGAGAAGCCGTCAACGGTTTCAACCATGTAAGCGATGAACGCGCAGGCAGTCCACGGCAGCGGGGAGTTATCCGTTACAAACAGATAATGGCAATACGCATAGCCGCCGATTCCTTCGTAACCGTCCTGGTACGCCGCAACCTTGACGTTGTTCAGGGATACGGAGTCGGATTCTTCAACGGAACGCAGTTTGGAGTAAACCAGTAAGCCGAACTGATCGGTCGCGGACTTGTCAACTAAGATGTTGCAGATCGGGCCGTCATCGGTCTGTTCGGAATAGCTTTCAACCCACAGTTTGATCCAAGCTAACGCATACTTGCCGTTTTCGCCTAAACCGAAGTCTTTCGCATCGGATTCAACAGATTTAATAACCGGTTCGAAATATGCTTTTTCTTCTGCGGACAGTTTGTCATAAGCTTCCTTCAGATAGCCGGCATACTTGTCAGCCGTCAGCATGTATAAGAAGTTCTTTCCGACGATTTCGGAGTCGATTCCCATGAACAGGCCATGTTCACCTTCCGCTACGAAGTCCCAGCAGTTGTCATAGGTCTTCGTGCCGGTGCAGTTGTATTCGAATACTTTGTTCAGCGTCTGTAACGCTAAATAGCCTTCGTACTTGTCCGGCGTTGTTCCGTTCGCTTCTGCCCATTCCTTCGGGATGAAGGTATCGAGGACGCCCGTCTTGACCATCTTGGATTCAATCTGGTTACCGTCCTGGATCAGGGTCATCGCAAATGTACCGGTGTCTTTCAGACCGTCGGCGCTCAGCTGATCGAAGATCTTGTTGTTCTTCGGCTGCTGCCATTCGAATTCCATGTTGTAGTTCGGATCGATGGTCTTCAGATATTCGATGAATAACGGAAGTGCGGATTTACCGCGGCTCGAGTTACCGACACCGTAGAACTTCTTGCCGTTGGATTCTTCAATCGCCTTTTTCGCAAGTTCTTCCAGCGTCATTCCCTGTGCTTCTTCGATGATTTTCTGCACAGCGGATTTGTTGTCTTCCGGCTTCGGTTCCGGTTTGCTGCCGCAGGCAGTCAAACCTAACGCAAGCAAAAGACTAAGCATAACAAGCATTAATTTTTTCATTATAAATTTCCTCCATTCGCCTGTAAGCGCATTCATTATAACACCGTTTCAAAACAGTGTCACATATTTTACCGCTTTTCCATAATTTCTCCGGATGCCTCTTTTGTCCTCCTGTAATCCGGTCCGGAACGAAACAAAACATTGTGACAGACAGGAAGTTTTTATCAAATAAATGTTATAATCCAATTAGAATCACAGAATACTAAAGGAGATAATATATGGCATTACACGTAATGGATGAAGCCAACCGCTGTCTGCAATGCAAGAACCCGCGCTGCCGCACCGGCTGCCCGATCAACACGAACATTCCGGAAGCGATCCGCCTTCTTAAAAACAACCAGTTGAACGAAGCCGGAAAGATGCTGTTCTTCAACAACCCGCTGACGACCGTCTGTTCCCTTGTCTGCAACCATGAAAAACAATGTGAAGGACATTGTGTTCTGGGCATCAAAGGAACCCCGGTTCATTTCTCTACGATTGAAAACTATATTTCCACTACCTATGCCAACCAGATGACCGAAGGTCCCAAACCCTCCAACGGCATGAAGGTCGCCATCGTCGGAAGCGGCCCGGCCGGATTAACCATTGCCGTCATCCTCGCAAGATACGGCTACGATGTCACGATCTTCGAGATCCGCGATAAAATCGGCGGCGTCTTACGTTACGGCATCCCGGAATTCCGCTTGCCGAAATCCGTACTGGACGACTTTGAATACCGCCATCTCCGCCTAA
>CACZNO010000016.1 GCA_902782505.1 uncultured Erysipelotrichaceae bacterium
CACCGCGCCGATGGATGCCAAGGTCTTTACTTATCCGCTGGAACTGGTCGATCTTTTCATCGTCAATGAAGTCGAGGGAAGAGGCCTTGCGGGCATAGAATCCCGGCGTTATCAGGATATCATCATGGCTTTGCGCGAGAAGTTCCCGGCGACGGAAATCGTTTTGACCTGCGGCGCGGACGGGGCATATTACCTTTACGGAAGCACCGTGGAACACCAGGAAGCCTATACCGTGAAAGCCGTTGACACCACGGCCGCAGGCGATACGTTTACCGGGTATTTCCTGGCGTGCCGGATGCTGGAGATGACGGTACAGGATGCCTTGCGCACCGCGTCCAAGGCGGCGTCCATCACCGTACAGGGAAAAGGCGCAGCCCAGAGTATTCCGACGTTTGAAGAAGTCTCCCGCGCTTTCCGTACGGGAGAGTAACTGTTATAATTTTGTTGAATCAAGGAGGAAAGAAAAATGAAGAAACTGCTGACGGTATTACTGGTGCTGACAATGGCCATAGGCCTGACAGCGTGCGGAAAGAAAGAAGAAGAAAAGGATCCGGAGTGGTACGGTACCTGGGTAATCACCAAGTTACAGATGGAAGGTTTCACGGAAGATATCATGGATCAGACGCTGAAGTACATGAAGGATAACAATCAGGTGTTCTATTTGGAATTCGGAAAAACCAGCTATATCTATAACCCGGACGGAAAAGGCGGATATACGAAGATTGAAATTCAGGCGGATTTTGAAAAGCACAAACTGATCGACTCGACGGATCCCGAAGGAATGGATTTCGAATATAAAGACAACAAGATCTACATCCTGGAACCCCAAAGCGGCGTTACCTTCATACTGGAAAAAGGAGACGCGCAATAGAAAATCCTGAAAAGCCCGCAAGGGCTTTTTCTTAGGAGTTTTGACAAGAGAGGAACACTCCATTATCATAAAAGTACGAAGAAATACGAGGAAATCATATGGATACAGGAAAGAAAATCCCGGTGATCCTGGACGGAGACCCGGGGCATGATGACGCCATTGCCTGGACCGTCGCGAAAGCTTCGAACCGCTTGGACATCCGTGCGGTAACGACAGTCGGCGGAAACCAGACCGTGGAAAAAACCACCTACAACGCGCGCAGGATCTGCGCTCTTTTGGGAATCGACGCTCCGATTGCGAAAGGAAACGCGTTCCCGCTGATGTCCAAACCGATGACCGCCGGAAATTTCCACGGAACTTCCGGACTGGACGGACCGAAACTGCCGGAACCGGACCGGCCGTTATCCGGGTATACAGCGGTGGAGCTGATGGCGAAAGTGTTGCGGGAATCCGAAGATCCGGTCACGATTTTCTCCACCGGCGCACAGACCAACGTCGCGGCTCTGTTGCTGACGCACCCGGAACTGAAGGAGAAAATCGGCTGTATTTCCATCATGGGCGGAGGGATCCAATACGGTAACTGGACGCCGGCGGCCGAATTCAACATTCTGGTGGACCCGGAAGCCGCGCAGACTGTTTTTCAATCCGGCGTACCGGTACAGATGTGCGGGCTGGATGTGACGGAAAAAGCGCTAGTCATGCCCGAGGATTTTGAAACGATCCGTAATATCGGCAATCAGGTTTCCCGTATTGTCGCGGAATGGCTGGATTTCTTCATGATCATTCATAAGGAAATGGGTTACGAAGGCGCACCGTTACACGATCCCAACGCGATCCTGTCCTACCTTTATCCGGAGATTTACGATATCCGGGAAATGCACGTGGAAGTGGAGACCGCAGGGCTGTATACCCGCGGATGCACCGTCGGAAACTATGGAAAAATCGCGAATCTCGGCGTGCTCGAACAACCGAATGTCCGTGTGGTGATGAACGTGAACCGGGGAAAATTCGTGGAGAAACTGGTCGAAGCGGTAAAGAAATATGACGGCCGGGAGGTGAAAATATGAGCGGTAGAATTCCGGTATGGATCGATACCGATCCCGGTGTGGATGATTCCTTTGCGGTATTATGCGCCTTGAAGGATGATCAGCTGGACGTACGCGGTATTTCCGCGGTCATGGGAAATGCCGAACAGAAATACACGTATAAAAACGCGCGCAATCTGGCGCATTTCGCAAACCGTGATGAGGTGCCGGTGTATGCCGGAAGCGAAGTCCCGCTGTTCAAAAAACTCCGCACAGCGCCTTTGATCCACGGGGAAACCGGGATTTCGGACGCGGTCCTGGAAGAGTCTTCCGCACCGCACGCAACCCTTTTGGCCTGGGACGCATTGTATAAAGAAGCTAAGGCGCAAAACGGAGCCTTACGGCTGGTAACGCTGGGGCCCTTGACGAATATCGCGAAAGCCTTCATGAAATATCCGGAATTGCCGGATCTTCTGGAAGGAATCTATATCATGGGCGGCGCCGCGGAAGGCGGGAATATCACACCGTGCGCGGAATTCAATGTGTATGTGGATCCCCATGCCGCAGAAACGGTTTTCCGCACGGGGAAAAAGGTATACATGTTCGGACTGGACGTCACCCAGAAAGCATATCTGACGGATGCGGAGTATCACGGGATTGCGAAAGGCGAAGGACGCATGACGGAATTCTTCCGTAAAAGTACAGCGCACATTCTGCGTCTGAAGGAAAATCCGCAGGGCTTTGAATTGTATTTACATGATGTATGCCCGGTTGCGTATCTTCATGAACCGTCTTTGTTTTACGGGGAAATGGCCAAAGTACATGCGGAAACCGAAGGAACCATTACTTCCGGGAAAACAGTGACCGATCTTTGGTCGGACAAATCTTTTGCGGAAGAAGCGAACACGAAAGTGATGCTGGAAGTAAACCGCGAAGCGTTGATCCGGTATATGACAGACATGCTGAAGAAAATTCAGTAAACAAAGAAAGAGAGATTGTATGAGAATACTGTTGGCGGAAGATGAACGGATGCTGTCCGAAGCGATCACGGCGATTCTGAACCGGGGAAATTACTCGGTAGACGCAGTGTTCAACGGACAGGACGCTCTGGATTATCTGGACAGCGATCAATACGACGCAGCGATTCTGGATATCATGATGCCCAAAGTCGACGGGATCACGGTATTGAAAACACTGCGCGCCGAAGGAAAGGATATTCCGGTGCTCCTTTTGACGTCCAAAAGCGAAATTGACGACAAGATCCAGGGCCTGGACAGCGGAGCGGATGATTATCTGACCAAACCGTTTGACGCCCGGGAACTGCTCGCGCGGATCCGTGCGATTACCCGCCGTGCGCCGGAAGTCCAGAACAACGATCTTTCGTTCGGAAATTTAAAACTGAACCGGACCGCGTTTGAATTATCCGGCCCGGAAGGTTCGGTGCGTCTTGCGAACAAGGAATTCCAGATGATGGAGATGTTTATGCGGTATCCCGGACAGGTGATTTCCGCGGAGCGTTTCATGGAGAAAATCTGGGGATACGATTCCGATTCGGAAATCAATGTGGTCTGGGTCAACATTTCGGGACTCCGGAAAAAAATCGCGCAGGTAGGCGCATCCGCGGAAATCAAGGCGTTACGCGGAGCCGGATACCTGTTGGAGGAAAAATCATGATCCGCCAATTGCGCAAGCGGTTTATCACGACCGCGATGACGGCGGTAGTCCTGGTGATGGCGTTCATCGTCATCGTGATGAACACCGTCAACTACCTGAATACGACGCGGGAGACATCGTTGGTGATGGAAATCCTGACGGCGAACGAAGGGGAATTCCCGGAGGAACTGAATCCGTGGGACGATGATTATGATCCCGGAAAACATGTGTATCCCGGAAAACCCGGCGAACGTGACCCGGAGGAGTGGCGCCGACTGTCCCCGGAAGCCCCGTACCAGAGCCGTTATTTTTCCGTATGGTTTGAGGAAGACGG
>CACZNO010000017.1 GCA_902782505.1 uncultured Erysipelotrichaceae bacterium
CCGGATCCATCAAAGACCGTATCGCGCGGAAAATGATCGAGGACGCGGAGAAAGAAGGAATCCTGCAGCCGGGATCGGTCATTATTGAACCGACGTCGGGAAATACGGGAATCGGTCTCGCTTCGGTCGGAACCTCCAAGGGATACCGTGTGATCATCGTGATGCCGGAGACCTTCTCTGTCGAACGGCGCAAACTGATCAAGGCGTACGGGGCGGAAATCGTGTTAAGCGACGGCGCGAAAGGAATGAAAGGCGCGATTGCGAAGGCCGAGGAAATCCGGCAGGAACTCGGAAACGCGTGGATCGCCGGACAGTTTGTAAACCCGTCGAACTGGAAAGCGCACTATGAAACGACCGGTCCGGAAATCTGGAAGGATACGGACGGAAAGGTTGATTTTCTGGTCGCCGGGGTCGGAACCGGCGGAACGATTACGGGAACCGGAAAATATCTCAAGGAAAAGAATCCGGAACTGAAGGTTATTGCGGTGGAGCCGGCGACCTCTCCGGTATTGTCCGGGGGAAGCGCAGGGAAGCACGCGATCCAGGGCATCGGCGCGGGATTTGTGCCCGATGTGCTTGACACGGGTGTTTATGATGAGATAATGACGGTGGAAAACGAAGAGGCGCTGAAGACGGGCGCGTATTTCGGAAAAACGGAAGGAGTACTGGTCGGCATATCGGCCGGAGCCGCGCTGGCTGCGGGAATCCGGCTGGCGAAGCTTCCGGAAAACGAAGGAAAGACAATCGTTGTGATCCTTCCGGATTCCGGAGACCGCTATCTGTCGACAACGATGTTTGAAGGGTAAAATGGCTGTATTGTTTGAGGAGTTAAAAGATGCACTGAACGCGCAATACGCGCCGGACAGTTCCGATGTGTGTATTCCGAACCGTATGGAAGTCGTATCCACGATTCGAAGGGCGCAGGCGGTCTTGTTTCCGGGCGTCTATAAACGCATGGAATCGCAGGCGGAGGATTTCACCAAACTGAATCTGGAACTCGCGCGGCAGATTGCGCTGGCGAAACGGTGCGATCTTACGTCCGCGGAAGAACTCTCGGATTCCTTCATGCGGAAACTGCCGGCATTGAAGAAGATCCTGCTGACGGACGTGGACGCGATTTATAACGGCGATCCGGCGGCGAAATCGAAGACGGAAGTCATTCTGTGTTATCCGGGATTTCTGGCGATTTTCATCTATCGTGTGGCGCATCTTCTGCGGGAAATGGAGATTCCGTACATTCCGCGGATGATGACCGAATACGCGCACGAGAAAACCGGTATCGACATCAACCCCGGCGCGGTGATCGGCGAATCGTTCTGTATTGACCACGGAACCGGTATCGTCATCGGAGAGACCAGCGTCATCGGTCATCACGTAAAGCTGTACCAGGGCGTCACGATCGGTGCCAAGAGCTTCCAGAATGATGAAAACGGCTTCCCGGTCAAGGGCGGCAAACGGCATCCGGATCTCGGGAATTATGTTACGGTCTACGCGAACGCGACAATTCTCGGCGGAGACACGAAAATCGGTGACGGATGCACGATCGGCGGGAACGTCTGGCTGACTTCTTCGGTGAAGGAAGGCACGACGGTCATTTACCAAAACCACGAATAAAGATCGGATTTCAGAACCGTCTTGGACCACAAGGCGGTTTTTTTGCGCTTTTTCAAGGAAAACGAAGAATTTCCGCGTATTTAATTACGGAGGCTTTATGCGATGTCCTAGATGCGGAAACGAAGATCCGAAGGGATTTTATCTGGGCGGACGGGGCTGGTATTGCCGGAAATGCGTACCGTTTTCCCGGGTTTTGATGACGGACGCACCGAAGATGTGGGAAGAGGAAAGTACGATTCCGGACGCGGAATACGAGCTGGGGTTTGCGCTGACTCCGGAACAGGAAAAAGCCGCGCAAGAGATTCTGGAAAAGACCCGGGAAGGAAAGAACGTACTGGTAAAGGCAGTTTGCGGCGCGGGAAAGACCGAATTGGTGTACCCGGTGATCCGGGAGGGATTATCCGCGGGGAAGAAGGTCGGCTTTGCGATTTCCCGAAGACAGGTGGTATTACAGATTGCCGGACGGCTGGCGAAGGATTTTCCGCGCCTGAAGGTGATTCCGGTCTGCGAAGGATTTACCGAGGATACCCAGGGAGATCTCATCGTGTGCACGACGCACCAGCTCTACCGGTATACGGGATACTTCGATACCCTGATTCTGGATGAGCCGGACGCGTTTCCGTTCAAGGGAAATCCGGTATTGCAGGGAATTGCGGAAAACGCGTCGAAGGGAACGATGATCTACCTGACCGCTACGCCGGACGAATGGCTGACGGAAAAGATTCAAAATCACAAGGCGGAAGAAGTCCCTCTGTATAAAAGACCCAGCGGGATCCCGTTGACGGTGCCGAAGGTGAACTATCTGCCGAAGGAAGGCCTGGCCTTAGCGTTATACGGATACCTTCGTACGGAGACAAAAGCCGGACGTTATGCGATGGTGTTTTTTCCGACGATCCGGGAAACCGAAACCTTTGCGGGGATTTTCCGGAGGTATTACCGTATCGCCGTCATGCATTCGGCCAGGGAGGATAAGGACGCGCAGGTGCGGATGTTTCAGCGTCATGAAGCGCGGTTTCTTTTCTCGACGACGGTCATGGAACGGGGTGTGACGTTTTCAGGAATTGACGTGCTGGTTTATAAGGCGGACCATCCGGTGTTTGATTATGCGTCGCTGGTGCAGATGACAGGAAGAGTCGGCAGAGATCCGAAGAATCCGGAAGGTACGGGAATCTTTTTATGCGCGAAAAAGAGCGGGGAGGTGGATAAATGCGTATCCGGGATTATGACCGCGAACAGACTTGCGTTTGGTGCGGAAAACGGCTTGACGACCAGGAAGACATCCTGAGCCGGTTTGTGTACGACGACGTTTTATGTGTGAAATGCCGGGACGCCATGAAGGAAAAACGCCGCGTTTTCCGGATCCGGGGCGTAAGGGTAGAAAGTTTTTATCCGTACGAGGGAATGGGAAGGGAGATGCTGATCCGGTACAAGGAGCTGTTCGATGAAGCTCTTTATGCGGCGTTTTTGCGAAACCATGTGAAGGATTTAAGGAAAAAATACCGGGGATATACGGTCGTACCGGTGCCGGGGAGCGCGGAATTGACACGCATCCGGGGGTTTTCCCATACCGGGCGTATGGCGGAGGAATTGGGGCTGCCGGTATGGAATGTGCTGGAAAAAACAGAGGAAACCGAGATGAAAAAACTGCCGGCAAAGGAGCGTTTCCGGCAGGAAAAACTGTTTCGTCTGAAGGAAGAAAACGGGTTTGAAAACAAGCGTATTCTGGTAATGGACGATCTTATGACAACCGGCGCAACGTTCTCTCATATTTTCGGCCTGATGAAGGAAAAGGTGTGGAAAATAAAGGGCTTTTCGGTGTTTTATCACGTCAGTCTCGAAAAAACGTGACAGAATCAGATTTTTTGGAAAACAGATTGTTTTGTTTTTTGATTTCAATATAATTAAAGATGTACGATTCTATCGTGCAGGAAAGGTATAAAGGTATTATTGTATGACCGGAAGAGTGAAAAAATTCAGCAAGGAAAAGGGATACGGCTTCATCACGTTAGCGGATGGCTCTGATGTGTTTTTCCATTACACGCAGATCATCATGCCGCATGGTGAGACCTATCGTGAGATCGACGAAGGCGCGAACGTTGAGTTTGATGTCGTTGACACCGAACGCGGCAAACAGGCGCACAACGTCAAGAAGATCTTCGCTGACGCAGCGGAATAAGGCCTGATCTTGTGAATAAACGAACCGGAGGACCTCTTCCGGTTTTTGTATGAAAAATGGGAGACGATGTGAAGTGCTGCCATCTTCTTTTTTTTCGTCAAGGGAAGATGTTATAATTGACGCGTGGTAAACGAGAGAGGTTTTTACTATGAGTTTTATTAATGCGCTGTTTAATGTAGACGCCAGAAGGCTCAAACAAGTCACCAAGGTGGCGGAACAGGTGGATGCGTTAAAAGATAAAATGGCCGCGATGAGCGATGAAGAACTGAAGGCGATGACGCCGAAGTTCCGCGAACGGCTTGCGGGCGGAGAGACGCTGGACGATATTCTTCCGGAAGCGTACGCTGTCGCCAGAGAAGCGGCCGGAAGAGTCATTCATGAATATCCGTATTTCTGCCAGGTTCAGGGCGCGGTCGTTCTGCACCAGGGCGATATTGCGGAAATGAAGACCGGTGAAGGTAAGACCCTGACATCGGTTCTTCCGGTATACCTGAATGCGCTGACCGGCAACGGTGTGCATGTGGTTACCGTCAACGAATACTTAAGTGAACGTGACGCGGAGTGGATGGGAGAGATCCATCGCTTTTTAGGGCTGACCGTAGGCTTGAATCTGCGCAAGTGCACCAAGTCCGAAAAGAAGGAAGCGTATGCGTGTGACATCACCTATACGACCAACTCCGAACTGGGCTTCGATTACCTGCGCGACAACATGGTCACCAATATCAATGACCGCGTGCAGCGCGGACTGAACTTTGCGCTGGTCGATGAAGTCGACTCCATTCTGATCGATGACTCGAGAACGCCGTTGATTATCTCCGGCGGAGAAAAACAGACCGCGAAACTGTATGTACAGGCCAACGCGTTCGCCCGTACGCTGAAGGAATTCAAACCGGATCCGAACAATCCGGATGAATATGAAAATCATCCGCAGGACAAGCCGGGCGATTATGAAATCGACGTCAAGACGCGTACGGTTACTTTGACGGAGCGCGGCATTCACAAAGCGGAAAAGTATTTCAACGTAGACAACCTGTACGACGTTGAATCGACGGCTCTGGTCCATCATATTCAGAACGCGTTAAAGGCCAACTATGCGATGACCAACGAAGTCGAATACCTGGTCAAGGACGATACCGTGTATATCATCGACCAGAATACCGGCCGTATC
>CACZNO010000018.1 GCA_902782505.1 uncultured Erysipelotrichaceae bacterium
GAAGGCGAAAGCCATTCTGGACGCGGATGGGGGAAGAGTCGCGGAAATCTACCGGAACCGGTTCAAGGAGATCATGGTCGACGAGTACCAGGATACCAACCAGAACCAGGAAAACATCATCCGTTCCATCGCCCGGGACAATGTCTTCCGGGTCGGCGACGTCAAACAATCCATTTACAAGTTCCAAAACGCCAAGCCGGAAATGATGAAACAGTTCATCGATCATCCGGGAGAAAACGACCGGGTGATGCCGTTACAGTTCAACTACCGTTCGCACAAGTCGATCCTGGACTTTTCCAACTTCCTGTTCAACCGTTTGATGAACCTGAAGAAGGGAACCTACACGAAGGAAGATGATCTGTTGTTCCCGGAAGAAGGTGCGGGAAAAGCCGGCGATTTGATCCACCTTGTGACTGCGCCTTTCCAGTCGGACGAAACGGCCGTGAAAAACGGCAAGGAAGCTCCGGCGAAGAAATACGGCGCCAAGGAAAAAACCGCGTATATCGCCGAGTATATCGCCTCCGAAATGTGCCGTCTGAAAAAGGAAAACAGCGCATTGAAGTGGTCTGATTTTACGGTTTTGCTCAGGGGCAACAAGTACAAGAGATTATTCAAGAAGGTCCTGAGCGACCACAACATTCCCGTCTTCACCACCGCGAAAACAGGGTTCTTTTCCGACGCGGCGGTATCCACCGTGATTTCCTTACTGAATTTAGTTGTGAAAGACAGTCCCCTGGACGCGCTGAATGTGTTGAGCGGACCTATGTTCCGCATCCGGTTTGAAACCATTGCGTCCCGTCCGGAACTTCTCCGCGTCGAAGAAGAAAACGGGAGAGAACTGAACAAACTGGTGCATGAATTACGCCGTTACGCGGAAAATCATACGCTGTCGGAACTGACCGACCGGATTTATAACTACCGGGGCTTTTACATGGAACAGATCAATTCGTTCCAGCGCAGCAACCTGGATTCCCTGTACCAGATGGTGCTGGATTTCCAGAAGGAAAACAACCGGATCACGGATCTGATCACGTATTTCTCTGTGTTCAAAACCGTGGACCGCGAGGAAGCAAGCAGTTTCATCAGCAAGGACGACGTCGTGCAGATCATGACGATCCACCAGTCCAAGGGCTTGCAGTTCCGTTATGTTTTCCTGGCCGATCTGGTGTTCAAACCCGGTGCCGGCAAATACAACGGCTTGGTCAACCTCCACGAGAAAGCGGGCATTGCGCCGAAGTATATCAGTCTGCCCTACAAGGTCCGTCACGAGAATCCCTATTACGATTACATCCGGGAAATCAGCGAAACGGAAGACTTCGAGGAAGAATTACGGATCCTGTATGTTGCCGTCACCCGCGCCGTGGAAAGTTTGACAGTGGTCAACGCCGCGGACTTCAAGGAGGAAGACGCCGATCTCTCCGTAACCGGATTAAAAGGCAAGGGTATGATGACCTGGATCAAGACGGCATTGGTGCATTGTCCGTCAGACATCCGTTCCATACTCGACGTACGCCAATACAGCGAAGAAGATCTGCGGAATCATTACGAAGCCGCCCCCAAGACGGTCACGGAAGAAAAAACGCAGAAGAAATTCAGCCGGGAACTGCGGGAAACCGATAGTAAGCCAATCTCCCCGAGTTCGCTGGAGGCGAAGGATCTCAAGAGCCTGAATTTCTATGCCAAACCGGGATCTGAGCGCGGAACGATCATGCACAAGGCGATCGAATTGCTGGGGATCCGGGAAGTCTCCATGGAGGAAATCGAAAAACTACCGCTGGAACTCTCCAAGGAAGACCGGGAAAAGATCTTCGCGTTTTATCAGAATCCGATGACCAAGGCTTTCATGAACCGGCACAACGAACACGAGTATCCGTTTGTGTATCTGGAAAAAGACCGCTTCGTCAACGGAATCATCGACTGGTTATCCGTCGGGGAAGACGTTTCCGTCATCGATTTCAAGTCGGACCGCAATACGTCCGAGGAAAAACTGCGCAATCGCTATACCGCACAGCTGACGGCCTACAAAGACATCGTTTCCAAGCTGTATCCGGACAAGGAAATCAAAGCCCGGATCTACAGTTTTGAACTGGAGAAATACGTGGAAGTACTGTAGATCTTCCGAATCGTTACTCTTCGGTCGATTCCTCAAAGAATCGGCCTTTTTTGTGATAATATACTACCGAGGTGTATTTTTATGAGTACAAAAACGAAACCTGTCACATCCCAGCATTTGAGACGAATTATTATAGCCTGCGGCCTGGTTGTCGCGTTTGTTTTAGGCATATTGACCGATAAACTGATTACGGCGGTAACACCGGGAGAAAGCGGAAATTCCGGCACTTCGCATTCCGCGGTATTCGACACGATCTACAAGACCATGAAAGACAACTGGTATTGGGGCAAGGACGTCGAGAATCTGGACGAGGAACTCATCAACAAGGCCATTACGGGAATGACTTCTTTTGAGAGCGATCCGTTTACGGAATACATGGATGCCAAGGCAGCACAGGAATTTATCAATTCCCTCAACAACTCCATCGTGGGCGTTGGGATCCAGTACCAGTATTTCAATAACCGCGTTCATGTGCGCGACGTTTTGTCCGGATCTCCTGCGGAATCGTACGGTATTAAGGCCGGCGATATCATTACCCATGTGGACGGCAAGAGCCTTGAAGGCCTGGATACCGACCAGATTGCGGATATGGTAACGGGCGAGGAAGGCACCAAGGTCGTCCTGACGGTTGTGCGCGAAGGACAAGCCCAGGATATCACGGTCGTGCGCGGACAGATCTACACGTCCGTCAACAGCCGTATGCTGGGGGACAATATCGGTTTGGTCCGCCTGATCAGTTTCTCCAACGGAACCGGCAGGGAACTCAAGTCGCATCTGGATTCCTTACGCCGTCAAGGCGCGACGAAACTGATCATCGACCTGCGTGATAACGGCGGAGGATACCTGGATACTTTGCGTTCGGTGGCGTCGTTCTTCATTGATAAAGATCAGGTCGTCTTACGCGAAACGTTCAAGGACGGTTCCGAATCGGTGGTCAAGACTTCCGGCGGAAAGTACGCGTTTGACGATATCGTCTGCCTGATCAACGATTATTCCGCGTCCTGCACGGAAGTTTTCGCGGCGGCGATGCGCGAACACAACGGCACCAAGCTGATCGGTACGACGACCTACGGCAAGGGCACGGTTCAGTTATCCCGCACTTTCGCCGACGGCAGCATCCTGAAATACACGGAAGCCCAGTGGCTGACTCCTTCGGGAGATTCCATTCACGGAAAAGGGGTTGTCCCGGATGAAGAAGTATTCCTGGATGACGCGTTATATATTTCCCTGGCGGTTCTGGAATATCCGGACGGCGTAGACGCGTATTATCCGGATGAAGTATCCGACCCGATCCTCGCGGCGCAGGTTATCCTGAAATATCTCGGATATGACGTAAAACGCGAAGACGGTTACTATGACGATTCTACGCTGGAGGCGATCCGTACGTTTGCGGCGGATCATCATCTGGCTTTCGAAAACAAGCTTGATCCGGATCTTTTGGATGAAATGTTCTCGGCGATGTACCGGCTGTTTGATTCGAAAATTGAAGCCGATGCCCAGCTTTTGAGAGCGTGGGAGATCCTGCATGGCGAATAACGGGCTGTTTCATCTGGAAAAACCTTTTGAACCGAAAGGTGACCAGCCCGCAGCCATCGAAGAATTAACGAAAGGGATCCTGGACGGGAAAAAGTACCAGGTCCTTTTAGGCGCGACCGGCACCGGAAAAACCTACACGATTTCCAACGTGATTCAGAATGTCGGTAAACCGACTCTGGTGTTTTCCCACAATAAAACGCTGGCCGGTCAGCTGTACTCCGAGTTCAAGGAGATTTTCCCGCATGATCACGTGGAATACTTCGTTTCGAACTTTGATTACTATCAGCCGGAAGCCTATCTTCCGAAAACCGATACCTACATCGAAAAGAACTCGATGACCAACGATGAGCTGGATATGTTACGAATGGCTGCCTACAACGCAGTCTTGGAACACCGCAACACGATCATCGTCGCTTCGGTTGCCTGCATCTATGCGTCCAGCGACCCGAATCTTTACCGGGATATGTTCTTTACCATCCGCAGAGGAGAAACGATTGACCGCAACGCGCTGTTACGGCGCCTTGTCTCCCAACAGTATTCCCGCAACGATCTGGATCTCAAACGCGGAACGTTCCGGGTGCGCGGGGACGTCATTGAAATCGCGCCGGGACATACCGATCAGTTCATCATCCGCATTGAGATGTTTGACGACGAAATCGACCGGATCACCGAATCCGATCCCTTGACCGGCAAGGTTCTGAACGGTTACCAGGTCTACAATATTTATCCTGCCAGCGGGTATGCCCGTCCCAAGGACATGATCCGCGCGGCATGCGATGAGATCGAGCGGGAATGCGACGAGCGGGCCGAATGGTTCTTTTCCCAGGGAAAACTGCTGGAAAAAGAACGCCTTGAACAGCGTGTGCGCTACGACGTGGAAGCCTTGCGGGAACTCGGGATCTGCCCGGGTGTTGAAAACTATTCGCGGGTTCTCGAAGGAAGACCTCCGGGATCCCGTTCCTTCACCCTGTTTGATTATTTCCCGGAAGACTATCTTCTGATCGTCGACGAATCGCATGTCTCTTTGCCGCAGATCCGCGGAATGTACAACGGCGATCACGCGCGTAAACAGACCCTGGTCGACTATGGATTCCGTTTACCCAGCGCCCTGGACAACCGGCCGCTGAAATACGACGAATTTGAATCCCTGCAGAACCAGGTCATCTATGTTTCCGCAACACCGGGAGATTATGAATTATCCCAGACCGGCGGCAAGGTGGTCGAACAGATCATCCGTCCGACGGGATTGCTGGATCCGGAAATCACGGTGGTTCCCACCAAGGGACAGATCGATCATCTTTCCGATGAGATCCGAAAACAGATCGCTATGGGGGAACGCACGCTGGTGACGACCCTGACGGTACGCATGGCGGAAGATCTGACTGCGTATCTGGAAAAGATGAACTTCAAGGTCGCGTATCTGCACCACGAAACCGATACCCTGGCGCGTACGGAGATCATCCGCGATCTTCGTCTTGGAAAATACGACGTGTTAGTCGGTATCAACATTCTGCGCGAAGGTCTCGATATTCCGGAAGTGAGTCTGATCGCGATTCTGGACGCGGACAAGGAAGGCTTTTTACGTTCTACGCGTTCATTGATCCAGACGGCCGGAAGAGCCGCGCGAAACGAACACGGAAGAGTCATCATGTACGCGGATACGATCACCGATTCCATGCGCGCCGCGATCGATGAAACCGCGCGCCGGCGCAAGATTCAGAATGATTTCAACATCGCCCACGGAATCACTCCGCGGACGGTGAAAAAAGAAATCCGTGACGCCATTCACGGAAAAGAAACAAAAGAAATGGCGGAGAAATATCTCAAGAAGAAACTGTCCAAGGACAAGAAGGGACGTCTCAAGCTGATTGCGGATCTGGAAAAGGAAATGCGCGACGCGGCAAGACATCTGGACTTTGAACGGGCAGCCGAACTTCGTGATATGATGATGGAGTTAAAGGCGGAGAATTAGTATGGAACAGGACAAGATCCGGATCCGGGGCGCCCGGGAAAACAACCTCAAAAACATCGACCTGGACATCCCGCGCAACAAGATGGTTATCCTGACCGGCGTGTCCGGTTCGGGTAAGACATCCCTCGCATTCGATACGATCTACGCGGAAGGACAGCGCAGATATATCGAATCTTTAAGCGCGTATGCGAGACAGTTTTTGGGCGGCGTCGACAAACCGGACGTGGAATCCATTGAAGGTCTTTCCCCGGCGATTTCCATCGACCAGAAGACGACCTCCAACAACCCCCGTTCCACCGTCGGAACCGTAACGGAAATCTATGATTATCTGCGGTTACTGTACGCCAGAGTCGGCGTTCCGTATTGCCCGCATCATCACATTCCGATCACCGCACAGACCATCAAACAGATGGTGACCAAGGTGTTCGAAAACGAGGAAGGCACCAAGATCACGGTCATGTCGCCGGTTGTCAAGCGTAAAAAGGGAACCCAGAAAGATCTGTTCGCGAAGTTGCTGAAGGACGGATATGTCCGGGCGATGGTGGACGGCACGATCGTGCGCATCGAAGAGGCCCCGGAGCTTGAAAAAAACAAGAACCACGACATCAGCGTCGTGATCGACCGTCTGGTATTGAAAAAGGAAAACGAATCGCGTTTATACGACTCCCTGGAGACCGCCTGTAAGCTTTCGGACGGTTTGGCGGAAGTGGACGCGGACGGGACCCTGCAGCTTTTCAGCGAAAACTATTCGTGCCCGCATTGCGGATTTACCGTACCGCGGCTGGAACCCCGCTTATTTTCGTTCAACAGCCCGCTCGGCGCGTGCCCGGATTGCCACGGATTAGGGTTCAAGGAACGTATCGATATCGGATTGCTGATTCCCGATCCGTCCAAAACGATCCGTGAAGGCGGCATCAAGTATTACCGCTGGATCGTGGATTCCGACAATATCGAGTGGCAGCAGTTCTCCACTCTCCTTCGTCATTACCGCATCTCCGAAGACAAGCCTTTGGAGAAGATGACGGAACGGGAGATGGATATCGTATTGCACGGATCCAAGGAACCGATCACCTATGAAATTGAATCGCGTTCGGGGTTACGCACCCGTAAGACCGGGTTCATTGAAGGTGCCGCCGATCTGATAGAACGGAGATATTTTGAAACGAGTTCCGCGATGGCCAAGGACTGGTACGGCGGATATATGGCGGAAGACGAATGTCCGACCTGCCGCGGGAAACGGTTAAACGAAGCCGTATTATCCGTGGAAGTCGGCGGAAAGAATATCTATGAATTCACGGAAATGTCGATCCTGTCGGCGCTTTCGTTTATCGATCACCTGCAGCTTCCGGGCGAGAAAGCCGTGATTGCGGAAATGGTGCTGAAGGAGATCCGCGACCGTCTTCGTTTTTTGAAAGACGTCGGTCTGGAATATCTGACGCTGAACCGCATGGCCGGCACTTTGTCCGGCGGGGAAGCCCAGCGCATCCGTCTGGCGACCCAGATCGGTTCCCATTTGACCGGAGTCCTGTACGTGCTGGATGAGCCGTCCATCGGCTTGCATCAGCGCGATAACGGAAGGCTGATCCGCACCATGCAGAACATGCGGGATCTCGGGAATACGGTCATCGTCGTCGAACACGACGAAGAAACGATGATGAGTTCCGACTGGATCGTGGACATCGGACCCGGCGCGGGGATCCACGGCGGCGAAGTGATTTATAACGGACCGGTGGAAGGCATCCTCGAATGCAGGGAATCCATCACCGGCGAATACCTCTCAAAGCGCAAGTTCATCCCTGTTCCCGCGCAAAGACGCAAAGGAAACGGGAAGTCGATTCTGGTGAAGAAAGCGCGGGAACACAATCTCAAGAACATTGACGTACGCTTCCCGCTCGGAACCTTCACGGTTGTATCCGGGGTTTCCGGCTCCGGAAAAAGCACCCTGGTCAATGAGATCCTGTGCAAATCCCTCGCGCAGAGCTTGGGAAGAGTGCGTGTGCGTCCCGGAGCGTCGGACGGGGTCGAAGGGATGGAAGAAATCGATAAGGTCATCGAGATCGACCAGGATCCGATCGGCCGTACGCCCAGGTCCAACCCGGCGACCTATACCGGCGTGTTTGACGCGATCCGCGATCTGTTCGCAATGACGCCGGAAGCCAAAGCCCGCGGCTATTCCAAAGGCCGGTTCTCGTTCAACGTCAAAGGCGGAAGATGCGAAGCCTGCCAGGGCGACGGGGTCAAGCGCATTTCGATGAATTTCCTTCCGGATGTGTTCGTACCGTGTGATGAATGCCACGGCAAACGCTATAACGACGAAACTCTGGAAGTCAAGTACAAGGGCAAATCCATCTACGACGTTTTGGAGATGACGGTCGAGGAGGGAACGGAATTCTTCAAGCCGATTCCGTCGATCGCGCGGAAACTCCAGACGCTGTACGACGTAGGTCTTGGCTACATCAAACTCGGACAATCCGCGACGACGTTATCGGGCGGTGAAGCCCAGCGTGTAAAACTCGCAAGCGAATTACAGAAAGTGTCCACCGGCAAGACCGTCTACATTCTGGACGAACCCACGACCGGATTACACTCGGATGATGTCAAGAGGCTGTTGGAAGTGCTGCACCGGATCGTGGAGCACGGAGATACCGTCATCGTCATCGAGCACAACCTGGACGTCATTAAAAACGCGGACTACGTGATCGACTTGGGCCCCGAAGGAGGAGACCTCGGCGGCAATGTGATCGCGTGCGGAACGCCGGAGGAAGTTGCCCGTACGAAGGGCAGTTATACCGGTGAGTATTTGAAAAAGGTATTGGAGGTGAAGTGATGGACCAGACCGTAACCGTAAAAGATCTCTACGAATATTTCGGATACCGGCAAATCGTCGGAAACGCGGAATCTCTGAAACGGGAAATCACCGTTCCGGACGTCAACCGTCCCGGTCTGGAACTCGTGGGGTATTTCTCCAACAATGACCAGCACCGTGTTACCTTGATCGGCGATAAGGAAATGGAGTATATCGCGACAATGGACGAGGGAAAACAATGGGAAGTCTTCAACAGACTGACGGACCTGGCGCCGATGATCCTGATCAGCCGCGACCATGTCTGCCCGCGCGTTTTGATGGAGGTAGCTTACCGCAAAAACTTCCCGGTCTTTACCTCGTACGCATCGACCACTTCTCTGGCCGTGGAAATCGTTTCCTTCCTGGAAGAAAAGATGGCGAAGTCCATGAGCGTGCACGGCGAACTCATGTCGATTTACGGCGTCGGTGTTTTGATCCGTGCCAACAGCGGACAGGGCAAATCCGAAATCGCGCTGGAACTTCTCAAGCACGGTCATATCCTGATCGCGGATGACCGGGTCGACGTTGCCCGCATCCACAACAAGATCATGGGCGAATGCCCGGAACTTCTCAAAGACGTTCTGGAGATCCGCGGAATCGGCATCATCAACGTCGTGCGGATGTTCGGAATCGCCTCGACCATGCGCAAAGCCCAGATCGATTTAGTGATCGACCTGGTCCCGTGGGCGGAACGTCCTGATGAAAACCGCCTCGCGAATGAAGAAGACCGTATTGAGACGTTCTTCGGCGTGGATATCAAGCGCATTGTCCTGCCGGTCCGTTCCGGACGTTCGATGGCGGCGATCATCGAATCCGCGGTTATGAATCATATCCTGTTAACCAGAGGAATCGACACGCCCAAGGAATTCGGAGACCGGGTCTACAATTATCTGGTGGACCAGAATAAAAACCGGGAGTAATTCATGAAACCGGTGTTGATGTTTGATAACGACGGTACCCTCGTGGATACGCCCGAACTGATCAAGGCGTCGTTCGATCATGCGTTTTCGGTTTATATGCCGGAAAAAGTCCTGACGGAAGAAGAACGGGATTCGTTTCTGGGACCGACGCTGGAAGATTCCTTCCGCAAGTATTTCCCGGAAGACATGGTCGGCACGCTGGTAAAGTGTTATAAAGAACATAACGACACGATCTTACCGCGGGTCAAGGCGTACCCCGGCGTAATCGCGTGTTTGAAAAAATGGCACGAAGAAGGCTATCCGATGGCTATCGTGTCCACCAAGCACACTCCGACATTGATCCGCGGATTTGAATACGCGGGCATTGATCCGGCATGGTTCGGCGTCATCATCGGCGGCGAACAGATCACGCGTCCGAAACCGGATCCGGAAGGTCTCTTTCTCGCAATGGACGCGATGAACCTTCCGCGGGAAAACATGGTGTATGTCGGAGACGCGGTTTCGGATATTGAAGCCGGGAAAAATGCCGGCGCGTACGCGATCGGCTTTAGTGACAGAAAAGACCGGCGGGAAAAGCTCCGTGAAGCCGGAGCGGACGCCGTTGTGACAGATTTTGAAGAAATCGACAGGATTGTACGACAGGAGGACCTTTATGGAAAATGTATATGATGTGATCATTATCGGCGCGGGACCGGCAGGCATGACCGCGGCGGTATA
>CACZNO010000019.1 GCA_902782505.1 uncultured Erysipelotrichaceae bacterium
CTGGGACTTTTCCAGAGTTTTCAGTCCTACCGGGAATCCAACGATATTATCTTTTCCGCGCTTCTTCCGATCGGAAAGAAAGACGTGGTGCGGGGAAAATACCTGTTTGTCTGTTTTATCGAACTGGTATCGGTATTGGTGATGCTGGTGCCGCTTCTTTTGCGGATGACGGTCTTATCCGATTCCCCGGTTTACCGGAGTAACGCTTTGATGAATGCGAATCTGTTTGCCTTGGGAATGGCCTTCGTTCTTTTCGGATTGTTCAATTGGATCTTTGTCGGCGGATTCTTCAAGACAGCTTATAAGTTCGCGCGTCCGTTTGTCGCGTACATCGTTGTTTGCTTCTTGGTGATTTGTCTTGCCGAAGCATTGCATCATTTTCCGGGGCTTTCCGCACTCAACGCATTTGGAACGGATCATCTCGGCCTCCAAATTCTTCTGCTCGCCGGCGGAATCTGCGCATTCCTGCTGATGACATGCATCTCGATGTGCAAAGCCTGCCGGGACTTTGATAAAATCGACTTGTAAAGGAGAAACGAGATGCTGAAAGACAATCTGGTGATGCTGCGAAATCTTCACGGGTATTCCCAGGAAGAAATTGCGGAGAAAATCCATATATCACGCCAGGCATACGCGAAATGGGAAAAAGGCACGACCGTTCCGGACGTGGAGAAATGCGGAGCGCTGGCGGAAGTCTACGGAACAACGATCGATAATCTGATCAAGACGCAGTCGACGGAAGGGGTCGGTATGATTCCTCCCGCGCCGAAAGGCAAGAACATCTGGGGAACCGTGACGATCGGTGAACGGGGGCAGTTGGTGATACCCAAGGGAGCCCGGGATAAATTCGGTCTTTCCCAAGGACAGCGTCTGCTCGTTCTGGGCGATGAAGAAGGTATTGCGCTGGTTCCGGCAGAAACCTTTGAAGCGAATCTGCGCAAAGCAATGGAGATGATTTCCGCGCAGAATAACGATACCGCGGATCTTCCCTGGGAGACGTCTTCATGGAAACAGAACGGCTGATTATCGAAGCGCTGAAAAACGAAGACAAGGAAGCGTATTTCCGGAATATTTCGCATGACAAAGAGGTCTTGAAGACGTTTATCTGCCGGTATGCGGAAAATTTGGAGGATCTGGATTTTGAGCCGTATGTGAACAGGGAAGATATGTTTGCCATCCGTTTGAAGGATACGGGCGAATTGATCGGACTGATCCTGTATTTTGACGATGACGGGGAATCGCTGGAGATCGGCTACGGCATCGGGTCGTCCTATTGGGGAAAAGGATACGCCTTTGAAGCCGTCAAAAGATTTCTCGAATTCTGTTTTTACGAAAAGGGAGTACGCAGGGTCAATGCGTCCTTCTTTACGGGAAATGAGGCTTCCAAAAGGGTCATGGAAAAATGCGGTATGACGTACGATCATTTCTCCCCCCAAGAGCTTACATATCTGGGAGTGCCAAGGGACCTGATTTATTATTCTATCCGTAAATACGATTATGATATAATGTTTCCGACGATGAAGGAACCATCCGGAAAAGGAGGAAACCGATGAGAAAAAAGATGATCGCTGTACTGTTTCTGTGCGTGCTTTTCGGAGCCTGCGGAGGAAAAGTTTACAGATCCTATGTGTATAGTTTTGCGGGTATCGAAAACGTCAAGGTCAACGTGGAGCTCAAGAACGGATATGATCTGAAAAATACTCTGTTCGATTGTTATGTAACCAAGGACAAAAAAGAAATTCTCCTGATTGGTTTAGGAGACAGTTCCGATCTGCATGATGCGCAAACTCTGATCAGCGCAGGAAAAGCGGAAGAACTGGAAAACAAGAACGGAAAACTGGTCTGGAAGACGGAGGGGAAAATCTGCAGCCTGTCGGAAGTTCCGGGCGGAATCAGCTACTTGTACACAGAAGGTACGATCAGTGCGGATACCGGCGAAAAGGATATCCTGGACGCGATGAAATACGTTTCCGCGGAAACCACGCTGGATGATCCCAGCAGTTACATTGAATTCTGAACAAAACAAGCATAAGGACAGCCGGACAGAACCGGCTGTTTTATGTAATCATGCCAAAACGTGATACGGGGGCAGTTTTATTGATGGATTGAAGGGCGCACGATATGATGAAAAAAACGGCAGCGGAAGGAGACGCAAAATGAACGTGC
>CACZNO010000020.1 GCA_902782505.1 uncultured Erysipelotrichaceae bacterium
AACGATGTACGTTTCTTAAGCGAATTCAACCGGGAAGAGTAGGAGGACAGGAACATGAAAGTAAGTTATAACTGGCTGAAACAATATGTGGATTTAACGGGAATCACCCCCGAAGAACTGGCAGACCGGCTGACTTCCTCCGGATTGGAAGTGGAAGGCGTGGAAAAGACGGCTTATGCGACAAAATTAGTCATTGGGAAAATGCTGGAATGCAAGGATCATCCGAATTCCGATCATCTTCATATCTGCAAGGTAGATACCGGAAACGGCGTATCCCAGATCGTATGCGGCGCTCCCAACGCGATGGAAGCCGTCGGTAAAAAAGTCATCGTTGCGTTACCGGGATGTGAATTACCGGGAGGCACGATCAGGGAATCGAAAGTGCGCGGCGAAGACAGTGCCGGCATGATCTGCGCATTGTTTGAATTAGGCGTCGACAAGAAATCTCTTTCCGAAAAACAGCTTCACGGGATTGAAATTCTGGACGATGACGCACCGCTCGGTGAAACAAACGTATTGGGATACCTCGGACTCGACGATACGGTCCTGGATGTTTCCTTAACGCTGAACAGAGCGGATTGCCTGGCGATGTGGTCGTTAGCCAAACAGACCGGCGCCGTATTGAACCGTCCGGTTTACTTACCGGAGGAATACAAGTCACCGGAAGAATTACCCGCTACCGCGACAATCCGAATCGAAACGGATAAATGCGCCTGGTTCTTGGGAAAAGTCGTCCATAAAGTCAAACTGGGACCGTCTCCGGAATGGATCCGCAAGGCTTTACAGGCCAACGGCGTCAAATCCATCAATAACCTCGTCGATATTTCGAACCTGGTAATGCTGGAAACCGGGCAGCCGCTGCATTATTATGACTTGAAAAAGATTCAAGACCGTGAAATTACCGTCAAACAAGGCCTGAATGAAGTCTATACGGCTTTGGATGATATCGAATACAAGATCGAACCGGAAGACATCATGATCACCAATAAAGGCCGCGCGGTAGGCATCGCCGGTATTATGGGCGGAGACGATTCCAAGATCGATGAAACGACCGAAGCGATCTTAATCGAAGCGGCTTGTTTCGATCATGTCTGCGTACGGAATACTTCCCTGCGTTTGAACCTGCAGACCGAAGCTGCACAGCGCTTTATCAAGATGATTGAACCGCAGGCCGGCGTCAAGGCGATGTGGCGTTCCGTTGAACTTTTGACGAAATACGCAAACGCGGAAGGCATTGAAGAAACCGTAGTCGCGGGGAATCTGATCGACGGCGTCAAGACGATTTCGCTTACCAGGAACAAAGTCAATGCGGTGTTGGGAACAAATTTCACAATGGAGGAAATTCTGGATCCGTTGAAGAGACTCTGTTTTAACCCGCGTACAGAAGGGGAAACGATCACGGTTACGATTCCTTCGTACCGCTACAACGATATTTCCTTACCGGAAGATGTCATCGAAGATATCATCCAGGTCAAGGGATACGACAATATCAAGGGCACTTTACCGGAAATGCCGCAGACGATCGGCGGTCTGGAACCCATGAACAAGATGTCCCGCACCGTCAAAAAATATCTGAAGGGATGCGGATTGCACGAGATCTATTCCTATTCGCTGGTCGGACAAAACGTTCTGAATATGGGCGTATTGCCGTTGGGCGAGGCGATTCCGTTATTGAATCCTTTATCCGATGAACGCAAGTATTACCGGACGTCGTTAGCCGGCAGCATGCTGGAAAACGTTTCCTACAACATGGCGCATTCGGCTTCCGATTTCGGCTTGTTTGAAACAGCGAAAGTCTATGCGGAGGGCAAGGAAGAAGAAACCCGTTTATCTGTCGCCTTAACCGGAAAATTGATACAAAGCGCCTGGAAGAAGGCGGAAGTCGTATCCGATTACTATGCGATCAAGGGAATCGTTTACGGATTGCTGGAAGAACTGGGATACGGGAAAAACCGTGTCACGGTCAAGGAAAACGACGTCAACACGACGGTATTCCATCCGTATCAAAGCGCGCTTGTCTGTCTTGACCGCAAGGTAGTCGGCATCATGGGAACGGTGCATCCGAAAGTACGCGCGAAATACGATCTGGCATCCACGGTTTTGGCAGAACTGAATCTGACCGCAATCGAAAAATGCAATCCTGCGAAACTTCGCTTTACTCCGATTCCGAAATTCCCTTCGACCGGATACGATTTATCGATGCTGGTAGGCAAGGATACCCCCGCCGGAGAAATCTTGAGCGTCATCAAAAAACACGGAACGAAACTTCTCAAAGACGCGGAAGTATTTGATATCTACGAAGGAACCGGTATAGCGGAAGGCGTGAAATCCGTCGCGGTGCGTATGAGCTTCGGTTCGGAAGAAAAAACATTGAAGGATACGGATATGAAACCGATCGTTTCGGGCATTATTGACGCGCTGCGCAAAGAAATCGGCGCAGAAATCCGAGACAGATAAAAACAAACAGTGATATAATATTCCATGGTTTTATAACCAAAGCACGAAATTTTACAGAAAGGGTGATTTTATGGGACGTGCTCATGAAGTAAGAGCTGCCAGTATGGCAAAAACCGCAGCTGCGAAAACAAAAGTCTATTCTAAGTACGGCAAAGAAATTTATATGGCCGCGAAGAGTGGCGTTCCTGACCCCGCAATGAATCTGACGCTCAAACATGTCATTGAAAAAGCGAAGGCCGCACAGGTTCCGGGAGATGTAATCAAACGTAACATTGAAAAGGCTAAGGACAGCAGCGCCGCGGCATATTTAAGCGCAACCTACGAAGGATTCGGGCCGGGCGCCAGCACGCTGATCATTGACTGTCTGACCGAAAACACGAACCGTTCGTATTCCGAAGTACGCAACTGCTTCTCCAAGATGCATTGCAACCTCGGTTCCAAGGGTTCGGTATCGTTCAATTATACGTCGGCCGGCGTATTGGAATACGAAGGCGACGAAGA
>CACZNO010000021.1 GCA_902782505.1 uncultured Erysipelotrichaceae bacterium
CATCGTGGATGAATTGAAACCGCAGGAAGGCGAACCGGTCATTGATAAGCCGGGCAAGGACGCCTTCTACATGACGGATCTGGAACTGATTTTACACAACCGGGAGATCCGCTCCCTGATCGTATGCGGCGTTACGACCCACGTCTGCGTTCATACGACGATCCGCGCGGCGAATGACCGCGGGTTCGAGTGCCTGATGATGGAAGACGGCACCGCGGCGTTTGATCCGGCAGACCAGGAAGCGGCGATCCGCATGATCAACCAGCAGGGCGGAATCTTCGGCTGGACGACCACTTCCGATGAACTTTTGAAGGTTCTCCCGTGATTCTGATCGACGAAGATCTTCTGCGGGATTCCCGGTACCAGGGGACCTATCGTCTTCACAGCGCCTACCGCAATGTGCGGAATTATATCTCGGACAATCAGTCTCTGGTTTCCCTAGTCAACAACCGTGTTTCGATGGGCCCGGCACGGATCCGGCTGGACGGAGACATGGCGTTAACCGACAACGTACCTGAGGATTTGCCTTCTATCACAGGTCATATCGTATCATTCCCATTGATCAAGGGCCCTCTTCGTCTTTGGGAATGTACGCTGCCTGCCATAGACCGGAAGAATGTTTCCGGGATGAAGGAAACTCTGGAACGTGTTTTGCGGGAAGAAAAACCCGTGATCTTCGATCTTTCCTCCCGGATCGACGGGATGATGATCGAAATGATCGATGAAACGCTGAAAAAAGCCGGGGCGGAAGAACTAGGGGCTTTAATCGGATTTGGCCCCGGGCTGACGCCGCTAGGTGATGATGTCTTAATGGGATATATGTTCGGAAAGAATCTGTTCGATCCGGACAGCGCCTTCAATCAGGCGGTTTATGAGGCGGCGGAAAAACGGACGACCCGGGTCAGTTCCGAATTTCTTTACCAGATGGCGAAGGGACGTTATTCCGACGATCTTCGCCTGGCGGCGGAGGAATTATCGGGAACCCGGCCGGATACGGGAGCGCTTCAAAGAGTATTGCGGTACGGACACTCTTCGGGATGGGGAATCTTAAGAGGATTCTATGGATATTTACAGCAGTTAAGCGGAAAGGAAAACACATGGCGAAGTACACAAAAGTATTAAAAGACAGTTACTTTGACTCCGTAACGCTGATGTCTCTGTCAGCGAAAGTAAAGAAGGAAGTCAAAGCACAGGAAATCACGGTCCTGATGGCAACGGACATGAACAAGGACCTGATTGCGAAGGTCGGTCTTTCCACCGATGAAGTCGTAAACGCAAGTCAGAACGACTGCGTGATCGCGGTGGAATGCGGCGGGGATCCCAAGGAAGTTGTGGAAGACATCATCAAACGTCTTTCGGACAGCGGCAACAAGAAAAAAGAAAAGAAAGAAGTTGCGTACCATACCCAGGCACAGGTCTACAAGGACCAGAAACCCAATATGGTCGTGATCTCCGCACCGGGCAAATATGCGGCCAGAGAAGCCCGTATCGCGCTTGAAAACGGGAAGAACGTAATGTTGTTCTCGGACAACGTTTCGATTGACGACGAACTGATGCTGAAGAAAATGGCATGCGAAAAGGAACTGCTGCTGATGGGACCGGATTGCGGCACGACGATCTTAAACGGCGTCGGATTATGTTTCGCCAACGAAGTCACCAAGGGTAACATCGGCGTCATCGGCGCGTCGGGAACCGGACTGCAGGAAGTCACCGTTCTGATCGATAAACAGGGCGGAGGCATCTCGCAGGCCATCGGCGTCGGCGGCAGAGACTTACACATCGAAATCGGCGGCTTAATGACCATGCAGTGCATGAAGGCCCTCGATGAAGATCCCAACACCAAGACCATCGCGGTCGTTTCGAAACCTCCTCATCCGGCGGTGGAAGAACAGGTCGTCGCATTGGCGAAAACCCTGAGCAAGCCGGTCGTATTGATCTTCATCGACGGCAAACCGCAGGAAGATACCGGCAATGTGTACTTCTGCTCGAAACTGGCGCAGGGTGCCTGCAAAGCGGTTGAAATCACCAACGGCAAGCTCGCGACATCCTTTGATCTGGACGAAGACGTATTGAAGAAACTGGACGCGGAGACCGCCAAACTGACTCCGGGTCAGAAATATTTGCGCGGACTGTATTGCGGCGGAACCCTCTGCGCGGAATCCTTGAGCATCGCCAGAGAAAACCTGTCCGACATTCACTCGAACCTTTCCAAAGGCGCGGAAGGCATGGCGGATCCGTTAAAGAGCGAAGCCAACACGATCATCGATATGGGCGACGATTTCTTCACCAACGGAAAACCGCATCCGATGATCGAACCGTCGATCCGCTTAGACCGTATCGTGGAAGAAGCGAACGATCCGGAAACAGCCGTCATTCTGATGGACTTCGAATTAGGCTACGGTTCGCATGACGATCCGGTCGGCATCACCATCGACTCCATCAAGGAAGCCAGAGAAATCGCGGCGAAAGCCGGCAGATATCTCGTGTTCATCGCGTACATCTGCGGCACCGACAAGGACAAACAGAGCTACGCGGAATCCAAGAGACTTCTGGAGGAAAACGGCGTTATCGTCACCAACACCAACGCGCAGTCCGCAAATCTTGCGGTCAAGGCATTGAAGGGAGTGAAGTAATATGAAAATCAACGAATTATTCGGTCAGGAACTGTCCGTCGTCAATATCGGTTCACCGACTTTCCTGAAAGATCTTGACCTGCAGCACGTCGGCTACGAAAACCTGGAATGGGCTCCGCCGGCGCACGGGGATGTGGAAATCATCCGCGTATTAGACAAACTGGAAAAACATAAAGCGGAAATTGACAAGGCCAACGATGAAGTCGTCGCGAAAGTCAAAGCCGCAACCGGAAGATTAGTCGACTGCAAGCCCGCCATCGAAGCGATCAAGGGCATGAAGCCG
>CACZNO010000022.1 GCA_902782505.1 uncultured Erysipelotrichaceae bacterium
GCCCGCGGTTTCGATCGTGATATCTCCGTCATCGATCACGAGGTCTCCCGAAGCGTCCATCGCGTCGTTTTGCGCGGTGATGTCAAGAGTACCCCCGGCGATGTAGATGTAACCTTTGGAAGTATCCTCGTTTTCTGCGTGGATTCCGTCCGTACCGGCGTCGATGGTAATCGTGCCGCCCGCGATCCGTACGCTGTCGTTGCCGCGAAGACCGTTCTTTGACGTCGTGAGTTCATACGTACCCGATGTCACTTTCAGATCATCCTTGGATACGACCGCATGACCGGTTTCACATTCCACGACCAGGGTTCCTTCCCCGTTCAGAGTCAGGTCTTCCTTGGAGAAGATGGCTGCGTTGATGTTGTTGTCGTCCGTGCTGACGAATTCGCCCGTGGATTTCAGGGTGCTCGTCGTTCCCTTGACCGTTGTGACGAAGACCTTGTCCGCACTGATCACATACAGCGCCGCACTGCCTTCACAGGTGATATTCACATTGTCCAGTACAATCTGGACTTTCTCCGCTTCATCAACGTTCACAACGATTTGACCGTCGGTCAGGGTACCGGTGAAATAGTACGTTCCTTCCTTGGTGATCGTGACGGTGCTGCCCTCGACCGTGACGCCTTCCGCCGCAGCGGTTGCGTCATCCGCAAGGTTTACGGTGACATAATCGCTGTAATCGGTGCGCATGTCGCGGTTCGAGAACATATCTTCATTGAACACTAATGTCGTACCGGTTTCCGTATTCCCGGTATCAACGGGTGTTTCCGTATTGCCGGATACCGTTTCGGCACCGGTATTCTGGGTGTTATCTCCGGGAACAACAGAGGTTCCCGGGTTTTCCTTCGCAGCGCATCCTGCGAAGAACAGTACTCCCGCTAAAGGAAGCGCGATCCATCTTTTATATGTTTTCTTCATGTTGTTTTCCTTCTTTCTTTGTGTGCGTACTGACTACAGTTCGTTGACCGGCAGACTCTGGGACAGTAACGCGATCTCCAGATTGCCGTTTCGTGTTCTTAATTCATCGATGAAGGCTTTTTCGCTCTTCGCTTCCCGCATCGTCAGGTTGTAGGTCAGACGGTTCAGGCTGCCTAAATTGGTCGTCTTTACCTTGGTCATTTCATATTCTGTCGTGTACTTTTTCATAAGATCATCAAATACTGTATCATATTCCAGATCTTCCGGAATCGTGATCATCAAAGTCTTCTTTAATTCCATACCTTTGCGGTTCGTATAGCCAAGTTTGGTCAGTGCGATATCCGCCAGACACATGATGAAGCAAAACAGCGCGGCGAATGCGGGATAACCCATGCCGCAAGCCAATCCGGCAGCCATGGCTAAGAAGATCCAGCCGATTTCCCGGGCTGTACCCGGCGCACTGCGGAAACGCACCAGCGAGAAGGTTCCCGCTACGGCGACCGATGCGCCTAAGCTTCCGCTGACCATCATGATGACCACCGCGACCATCGCAGGGATCAAAGCCAGGGTTTTGACAAACGATTTGGTATACGATTCATTGAGCATATATACGAATCCCAACAGGATTCCCAAAGCTAATGCGCAGCCGACGCATACAGCGAAGCCCTGTAAGGTGAATGTTCCGATATTTGTGGTGAATATTGTGTTAAGCATGTTTCTTTCCTCTTTTCTTTCAACTTTTCTTGGGTCATGACGGTATACGCTGCGCCGTATTTCGATAAGGACGCCGGGTATACTCTGTATTTCGATAATAACCTGGCCAGCGGCAGCGGAACGCTTCCGCGGCTTTTCACTTCCAGTAACGCTTTTCCGTCTTCCAGAATCTCTCTTCCTCCGGTTTCCTCTTTCAGGCTCAGACGGTCCGTTCTCCATTGCACGTTTTCATCGAAGGTGATCCGCACATTCGGATCGTCTTTCCAGTAATACGCGGAACGGTCATAATTCAGATAAACCGCCGGGCGGATCGTTTTGTAGAACTCGCAGAAGTAACGGATTTCCTTGGAGATCTGATCTTCCGGCAGATCGCAGAGATGATGGAAGAACCCTTCCGCCTGCGCTAACGGAATCAGAATGCGGCGCTTGTAGACGATGCCGTTGACTTTCTTTTTCATCTCGAGAAATACTTCGTCTTCCGCGTTCGCTTTTTTGTAACTGCGTAAGCGCAGCTTTTCTTTATAATCCGGTTTCTCCATGGAAATTCTCGCCAGCCGGAAGTCCTTCGTATCATAGTAGATATTGCGGATCGTGCTCTTGCCGTAGGCGTCCGGAACAATTTGATCATTCAGTTCGTTCAGGAGAACTTCTTTCAGTTCCTTCGGGATCAAGTATTTGACTTCATAGCGTTCAAAGATGTCCTGTGCAATCATTTCGCTCATATTTGTAACCTCCTTGATCTGGCTATATAATAAAAAAGGAACTTTAAATGAACTTAAAGTTTCTTAAATTCCGAAAAAATTTTTCTGGAGGGCAAGGATGGCAGTGCGGCGCGCAAAAACCGGTGATCTTTCCCGTATCCGGGATCTTCTCGGACAGGTTTTACGCGTCCACGCGGAACTTCGTCCGGACCTTTTTTCGGATCACGCCGTCAAATACTCCGACGAAGAGATTCTTTCCATTCTGAAAGATCCCGCTACGCCGGTATTTGTGTATGAAAACGCGGAAGGTCTTGTGTGCGGGTATGTTTTCTGCGTACGGAAAGA
>CACZNO010000023.1 GCA_902782505.1 uncultured Erysipelotrichaceae bacterium
GCCTTCGAAATGATCAAAAACGACTGAATCAGCCGTTTTTTTCTTTCATCAGATTTTCGAACAGTTCCAGAAACTGTCTTTCCACGTCTTTCTCGTCTTCCCGGTGCGGACGAATCTCGGCCTGCAGTTTCCGATACCGGTCGTTCAGTTTTTCCGGCATGATTTCCAGAAACTCCAGCGACAACATATCATCGTCGATCTCAAAGACTTTTTCCCGTTCGTCTTCGGTCAATCCCGAACCCAGGTATTTTTCCATGATCGCGTCAAACAGCCGGTCCTCGATCGGAAGATACTCCGGCAATAAAGCCTTGATCGGTCTTGTCACATCGGATACGTACGCTTCCGCAGCGTCATGTAACAGACACCCCAGCTGTACCCGGACGGAATGATTGCGCGCTTTCGCCTCTAAGGCGCACGCAAGAGAATGCTGGGCAACGGTATAAAAGTACTTGAAATGTCCGTTCGCCCGGCACAGTAACGACAGGGAATGCGCGATATCCCGGATCTCGATCTGCGACGGATCCGGATCGGTCGGGGTGAAATGAATGCCGGAATACGTGGTGATATAACTCATAAGGCACCTTCTTTCTTCTTCAAGCCTTCCTTCGTCAGTTCATAAATCTGATCGGGAACTTCGGCCAGGAATCTTCGGTCATGCGATACCGCAATGATTGCGCCGGGGAATTCCTTCAAAACTTCCCGGATCACCGGAGCGGACAACGGGGAAAAGTTCCGGGTCGGCTCATCTAACAATAACACATCCGCCTCGTCCAATACCATCTTCAACAGAAACACCTTCGCTTTCTGCCCGCCGGAAAGCTCCCGGATCGCGTGATCCATTTCATCCGTGGTGTATTTCATGGCGCCGAGGCACTTGCGCACCTTGGTGATTTTTTCCGTCGTGCGTTCCGGGGCGAGATATTCTACCGGCGTTTTCTCCATTTCCAGAAGATCTTCGTAATTCTGGGGCATATACGCCGCACGGAGATCTTTCCGGTCTTTCAGTTCCTCCCGGATCTTTTTCAGAAGCGTCGTCTTCCCGGAACCGTTTTTTCCGATGATACAGACCTTGCGCGGTCCCCGCACAAACAGTTCGATGTTCTTCGCCAGAACCCTTTCCTCTCCCGGCGTGCGCAATTCGTCCAGCCGGAAATCCAGAACCGTTTTTCCTTCCGGGACCGGTTGGGAATTCTCGAAGTGAAACAGGATCGCCTCTTCCTTTTCCGGAACGTCGGTCATGTTTTCGCGTTCCCGTTCAAACCGTTTTTCCATCGATTTGACCGAACGCATCTTCTTTTTCAAAAGGAACCCGCCGTGAGGATCCTGGCGGCTGACCGAACGCAGGTCGTGTTCGACTTTCTGCTGGATACGGCGGAATTTCTCCATCCGGATCTTTTCTTCCCGCCGGTCCGATCTCGCCATCATCATCTGCCGGTCAAACAGATCTTCCCGGCGTTTCACATATTCCGCATACGATACGTTCATCACCGTGATCCGGGATTCCGTCTTGCGCTTGAACAATTCCATGTGCACGATCCGGTTGGCAGTATTTTCCAACAACACCTCGTCATGCGAAATATACACGACGCCGGCCTTGGTATCACGGATCAGTTTTTCCATCCACTCCAATGTTGCGATATCCAGATCGTTGGACGGTTCATCCAGCAGGAACACCGTCGGCATCGACGCCAGGATCCGGGCCGTTTCGATTTTGAGCTTTTCGCCGCCCGAAAAAGAACCGAGACGCCTCTCATCGTAAAACACTTCCGGATCCAATCCGCATTTACGCCCCAGTTCCGCGATTTCCGCGGGATTCATCTCCGTAAAGAGACGTTCCTCCGTCATATACGCATAGACGGTTTTTTCTTTGTCCTCCGCGCTTAATTCCTGCGGCAGATACCCGAGCCTTTCCCGGCCCGCAAGACGTTTGCCGTGCACTTCCGCGTAATCCTCGACCAGTGCGGGATCGTACATCCACTTCAGCAAGGTCGATTTCCCGTTGCCCTCTTCCCCGATCAGGGCGATTTTATCTCCCGGGTGTACGGTCAGAGAAAATCCGTCCGCCAGCACCCGCAGGTCTTTTTTATAGATAATTCTGCAATCTTCGATTTGAAACATACAATTCCTCCGTTAAATAAAATGTCTGCCTTCCTCATGCGGAAAACAGACATTGTGATTTCGATCATAGATTCGGTTCGTCCATTTTGCGCACGAGGAAAAATGGATAGTTTTCGCAAATTTCCTCTTCTTTTACAAAACGAACGAATTTCTCATCTTATCACGTCACATCGAAGATGCGCCTTTCTTTGTTAATGATAACAGAATTTACGGTCTCTTTCAACGAAACGCCTACCGGATAAAATGGGTTGAAATACGGGGTTCCTTTTCCGGAAGGCCGTATTTTTCTTTTCCGAGGGCAATACTCTTGATTAAGAAACTCATATTGCGGGCCAAGGTACGGACGGTCTGTAAGCCTTCTCCGTCCTTTTCCGCATCGCCTTTGGCTAAGCCATGCACGCTGTTCCAGTACTGGCTGGACGCTACCGGCATCCCCGAAATCGTAAAGTACTTGTTGAGTTCATCAAACGTCGCCGAGCACCCGCCGCGTCTGGCTATTGCGAGTGCTGCGCCGACCTTCATCGTCTTATCGAAGGACGTGCTGTAGAACAGGCGGTCCAAAAGAGCCACAAGCGTCGCGTTGGCCGATCCGTAATATACCGGCGAGGCAGCGACTAATCCGTCTGCCTCTTTGAATTTCGGGGCGATTTCGTTCACCGCGTCATCGAAGACGCATTTACCGGTTTTCGCACAGGTTCCGCACGCGATACAACCGCGGATCGCTTTCTGTCCGACCTGCACGACTTCCGTTTCGATACCTTCTTCCCTGAAGATTTTTACCATTTCCTCCAGCGCGAGAGAAGTGTTTCCGCCGATGCGCGGACTGCCGTTTATAAGCAGTACTTTCATGTTTATTCTCCTGCTACGGCGCATTCGCCGAAATAGATGCTGGGGGCTGCGATCGAACGGTAGCTCCATTCCAGATCGTTTCCGACCGCGCACACTTTCTTCATGAGGTCTAAGAAGTTTCCTGCGACCGTCACCAGGGTAACGCTGCGGTCAAACTTGCCGTCTTTGATCCAATAGCCGGAACTCTGCAGGGAGAAATTCGTGGTGACAAAATCAATGCCCGCGTGTAATCCCTGTAAAGACGTGATCACGTAACCTTCCTTCATCTCCGCACACAATTCCTCGAGGCTCTTTTCGCCCGGCACAATGTACAGATTCATCGGGCTCACGCCGACCACGGACGCGTAACTGCGCTTAAATCCGTTTCCGGTGCTTTCGGTGTGCATCCGCTCCGCGCTCTTCGTATTGTGCAGCATTTCCTTGAATACGCCGTCCTTCACTAAGACCTTCGTCTTCGTCGGACATCCTTCGTCATCGTAATTCGCCAGAGATGCCGCGTCCTGATTTCGCGGATCGTCGATCAGCGTCACGTTTTCCGCAAAGATTTTTTCTCCGAGACGGTCCTTCAAAGGCGAAATGCCCTTTCCGATCAGATCTCCGGAGAACAAGCCCGTAAACACGTTCAGAAGATCGGTCATGACGCTTTGTTCGAAAATGACCGGATAGGTGCCGCTGGGGATGGGGGCAGCGCCGAACTGACGCAGAACATTGTCACAGAGTTTTTTGATAAACGGTCCTTTATCAAACGTTTCCGGATCGTGCACCAGCGTGATCTCGAAGCCGTTCTTGACTTCTTTGCCGTCCATGGCGGCAGCGCCGGCGACCATTCCCTGGAAACTTCCCGTATCTTCGACTTTCATGCCGTAGGAATTCGTGATTTCCCGGCGGTTGGTCTCCCCGATCCACTCCAGCATCGTCACCTGTACGATCCGCGGATCATACGCCAGAATCGCTTCTTCGGTTTCCTTCAGGATTTCCTTAATTTTATCCGCCGAAGGTTTTTTCCATACTGTCAAAGACGCGGTTTCTTCCGTTTTTTCCGGTTTGCGGATGCGCACGGCATCTTCGGAAGTAATCGATGCCGCCTGTTCCTTCATGGCGCGAAGAGTTTCCTCCATCCGTTCATCGGACGGGTCTTCGGTTGCCATATTCGCCATTTTCCCGCCGATGACGCCGCGGAACGAAGTACCGTTTACCCTCGAAGTCACGTAGGAACTCATCTCGTGCTGATACCACTCCACCTTGATTTCTTCACTGACTGCCTGATAGATTTCAAAACTTTCAAATCCCTCTTCCAGTGCAGTTTTGATCCATTTTTCCTTATTCATTGGCTGTACCTCCTACCGTAATGGAAGATACCCGCAAAGCCGGCTGACCGACGTCCGTCGGAATACTGCCGCTTGACGCGCCGCACATTCCCTGTCCGGTTGCCAGGTTCTTGCAGACCTTGTCGATGTTCAGAAGGATCTCCTGCCCGGTGCCGATCAGCATCGCACCCTTGACCGGATACGCGATCTTTCCGTTTTCGATGAGATATCCCTCCAGCACCGAGAAATTGAATTCCCCGGTCTGCGGGTTGACGCTTCCGCCGCCCATCTTTTTCGCGTAGAGACCTCTTTCGATTCCTTCGAACAGTTCTTCGAATTCCGCGTCTCCCGGCAGAATGAAGGTGTTGGTCATACGGGATGTCGGCTCAAATTTGTACGACTGACGGCGGGAACTCGAGGTGGATTCCTCGCCCATCCGCCTTCCGTTCAGACGGTCGATCATATACGATTTCAAAATGCCGTGGTCGATCAGTACGCGGCGTTTCTGGAAATTTCCTTCGTCGTCGATATTCTGGGATCCCCAGGCATTCGGAATCGTGCCGTCGTCCACGGCGCTGACGCATTCCGCCGCGATCTTCTGTCCGATTTTGCCGCAGAAAACGCTCTGGTTGCGGGAAATCACGCTGGCTTCCAGCGCATGTCCGCAAGCTTCATGGAAGATGACGCCTCCGAATCCGTTATCGATGATGACCGGCATTTTTCCGCTCGGGCAATCCTTCGCGGAAAGGTTCACGATCGCAATGCGCGCCGC
>CACZNO010000024.1 GCA_902782505.1 uncultured Erysipelotrichaceae bacterium
ATAATGCGAATAAGGAGAATAGGAATTCTTCAGCGCTTCAAACGCTTCCCTGATCAGGTCTTCTCTTGTCATGTTACCTCCTAGAAAATATGTTTCAGCAAAATGGCGACCCCGGCGATGAGAGCTCCGATCGATGTGATCAAAACCACTCCCGCGGTCATGTCCTTGATACGGCCGATGGCCTGATCCTTGGAGGGATCAATCTGTTCTGCCATATATTCTATCACGGAATTAAACGCTTCCGCGGTTACAACCATCACACAGAACACAAATACCACAGCTTTTTCGTACGGTTCAAACCCGAAGAGAAAAGATACCGCCATGGCCGCCAAGCTGATGCAAAGCTGCAAGCGCACGCTGTGGTCCTTCAACAAAATCTTCAGTCCTTTTTCCGCAAAGCGGAATTTCTCATGCATTTTCATCGTCAAACGGTATATAACTGTCCAGTACTTCATGCTGGATCGCAAACATTTTCTTCTCATCTTCGGGCGTCATATGATCGTATCCCAAAAGATGTAACAATCCGTGTACAAACAGGAAACAGATCTCCCGGCGGAAGGAATGACCGTACTCTTCGCTTTGGCGGATCACGGCGTCACGGTTGATAAAAATATCTCCGAGTTCCATACCGAGTTCCTCCACTTCCGTGTCGAACGGATCCGGATCATCAAATAACGCAAAAGTGATCACATCGGTCGGGCGGTCGATCCCCCGGTATTCCCGGTTGATCTTATGAATCTTTTCATCGTTGACCAGGATCACGGAACATTCGTACGCATCCGGACGTCCGGTCGTTTTCAGCGTCTTTTGCGCCAGATACGCAAAGTCTTTTTTATATGCTGCCAAAGAAGTGCCCTTGACCCGGTTGCTTAAGGTGATATTCATACCGTTTCCTCCTTTGTTCCGTATGCTTTTTTCAAGAACGGTTCGATTTTTACGGCGTAACGGATATGCGTTCCTTTCGCACAGATTCCGTTTTCATCCTCTGCGGTTACTTCAAATGTATATTTTCGCCCTTCGGTTTTCACTAAACGGCTTTCAACACGCACACGCGCACCGACCGGCGTCGGAGAAACATGGTCCAGTTCCAGCCTCGTTCCCACCGTAGTAATTCCTTCCGGCAAGAGACTTCGGATCGCTTCCGTACTGGCTTCTTCCATCCACGCGGCGATCACCGGCGTCGCAAGAACACGCAAGGAACCGCTGCGGACGGCTTGGGCCGTCATCTCTTCCGTCACGACATATTCCCGCGTAGCCATATGCTCAATCATGGAAACACCTGTCTCTTTCTTCCATCAGCCATTCAATCCATCCCGACATTCCTTCGCCGGTTTTTGCGGATAACGGGAAAATCCGGCATTTCGGATTTAAACGCATGATGCGTTCTTCCGCGCGCTCCAAAGAGAAATCGAAATAAGGTAAACTATCGAGTTTACTGATGATCACCGCATCGCTGGTCGAAAACATCAGCGGGTACTTCAAAGGCTTGTCGTCCCCTTCCGGCACACTCAGGATCATCACGTTTTTATGACATCCGGTGTCAAATTCCGCCGGGCAGATCAGATTGCCGACGTTCTCCAGAAACAGGATTTCCACGTCTTCCAGATCCATCTCTTCCAGTCCCTGACGCATCATATCCGCGTCCACGTGGCACATTCCGTCGGTGTGAAGCTGAAGGGTCGTGATGCCTTCTTTTGCCATGGCTTCCGCATCCACGGCGGAATCGATATCCGCTTCCAACACACCCATACGGGCTCTGTTTTTCAATTGCTTCGCGGTCGCTTTCAGGAAAGTGCTTTTCCCCGAGCCCGGCGAGGACATGAGATTTAAGGCGAAAATCCCGCGGTCACGCAATTCCATACGGAGTTTTTCCGCTTCCGTATCATTGGATGATGTAATTCTTTGCTGAATTTTAATGATTTTCACCATGTTCTTTTCTCCAATCCGCGATTTCTTTTTCAAGCCATGCGATCCACGCGTCAAATCCCGCTCCGTTTTTGGAAGATACCGGGAACACCGGCATTTCCTTGCCTAAGGAACGAAGATTCGCGTAAAGCCGGTCCATATCAAAATCAAACACCGGCGCCGTATCGGTCTTGTTGATCAATAGACAATCCGAAACCGTAAACATCAGCGGATATTTCAGCGGTTTGTCGTCCCCTTCCGGAACGCTCAAAATCATGACTTTCTTCGCCGCACCGACATCAAACTCGGCCGGACATACAAGATTACCGATATTCTCCAGAAATACGACATCCAGATCATCGATTCCCAGATAGTCTAATCCCCGTTCGGTCATGTCCGCATCCATATGACAGCTTCCGCCGGTATGTAACTGCACGACCTTCGCGCCGGTGCGCGCAACCGTTTCCGCGTCCACTTTGGAATCGACGTCCGCCTCCATGACACCGATCCGGTATTTGTTCTGTAATGCGCGGATCGTACGGACCAGCGTGGTGGTTTTTCCGCAACCCGGCGAGCCCATCAAATTGACGAAGAAAACATTCCGCTTCTTTAACTTGTCGGAAACTTCTTTCGCCGTCTGATCGTTATCGCGGATCACACGTTCTTTTACTTCCCACACATCTACCATGCGAGCCACCCCTTTCGAAACATATACCACAGAATTCCCGCTTCGGCGATCATTAAGACCGGAATTCCGAAACGGAACGCGTTCTTTTTTGTTTTGTGATGAAAGATCTTCATTCCTGCGAAAGCGCCGAACGCCCCGAACAGGATTGCCGAAACCCAAAGGGACTTCTCGGAGATCCGGTAAAGGTCTTTTTTGGCTTTTCTTTTATCCGCGCCGAACAGGATAAACGAGATCACGTTCAGCGCAATCAATCCGTAAACGCTGAAACCCATTCCTTCTCCGTCCATTCACCGTTTTCATTTACGAGAATCAGAATTCTCTTGGCGCTGTAATCAAATTTCGCCCCGTATGACGCCTCGGCAGGATCATACTCCGTATAACTGCCGAAGTCATACATCTGCGTCTTGTCTTCGTCGAAAAGACGCATTTCTTCGTCCGTATATCCCATCATCACATTCATGGCGTATTGTCTTCGCGCCAGACGGACAAGATTTTCATAATTCACATCCTGCCCCTTGGCCGCATAAGCCATGTAATAGATTCCGGTATCGAGGAATACCGATTCGTATCCGGTGTATTCATACGACGGTTCTTCGTAAGCGAACCGGATGAAGCGGGAATTGCTCAAACGAAAGTTATTCGGTACTACCTCCGTGGATTTATCGATGTACGCGAAACTGTGCGGCATGACAAGACTCACATCTTCACTGAACAGAGGGTTTGCGCCGTCGTTCATCGTCACGGTTCCGGTCCAGAAAAGATGCGAATCATTGGTGACCGCGAAATAGTTCCGGCCGTTGTTTTCACCGGCATTCGCGATCGAAATGTCATCCCGGTTCCCCTGAACGACGGAAAAATATTTTGTGAACTCTTCGCACTGGCTGGGATAGGAAGATCTCGACACAAGGGTTTTCTTTATATTCTCCAGAACTTCCGCGTTTTCCTTTTCCCGGTTTTTATCTTCCCGGTCATTGATGAACAGAACGCCAAACAATATCAGGAATGCCGCCGCAACCACGATAATCAGGTACAGCGCGGTATTGCTGACGGGCTTAGCATCTCTGACGTCTTTTCTTAGATCACGGTTATCCATTCTCACTTCCGCGGAATTTCAGCGTTCCGTCATCTTTCATTTCATCAATAATGGCCAAACTCTCCAGATGATAGCCCTTTTCACGCAATTCCCTGCCGCCGTTTTGGAATCCTTTTTCGATACAGATACCGATGCCTTCAACGGTTGCGCCGGCTTTATGACATAATTCCAGCAAGCCCCGCGAAGCTTCGCCGGTCGCTAAAAAATCATCGATGATCAGCACATGATCTTCGCTTCCGAGATACTTTTCGGAACAGGTGATCGTATATTCATTTCCGTACGTATACGAAACGACCTTTGCGGTATATAAGCCCGCTGTGCCGAGATTGGCGCTACGCGCTTTTTTCGCGAACACAAAGGGAACCTGGAAGAAGTACGCC
>CACZNO010000025.1 GCA_902782505.1 uncultured Erysipelotrichaceae bacterium
ACCTTGACGGCATACCAGCGTTTTAAATGCGCCGGCACGTTCTCCAGACAGGCGTCTTCGATTTCCTGCAGGGTTTTCTCGACTTCCGGCTGGAATTTCACCGCGTACGGAACCTTCTTGGCCTTCGCAGCCTTGATCGCTTCTTCCGCCGCGTCCAGAATTCCGTCGGTCTTCAATGCGGAAATCTTTACAAACGGTACGCCGAAGGTCGCGGAGAGTTTGTCCGTATTGATCGTGTCACCGTTTTTCTCGACCAGGTCCATCATGTTGACGGCGACGACCAACGGAATACCGAGTTCCGCCAGCTGGGTCGTCAGATACAGGTTTCTTTCCAGGTTCGTTCCGTCGACGATATTCAGAATCGCGTCCGGTTCTTCGTCCATCAGGAAGTTTCTCGAAATGACTTCTTCCATCGTGTACGGAGATAACGAGTAGATCCCCGGCAAGTCTTCAATCATGACGTCGTCATGTTTTTTCAGCTTGCCTTCTTTTTTCTCTACCGTGACTCCCGGCCAGTTACCGACATATTGATTCGATCCGGTCAGAGCGTTGAACAAGGTGGTTTTACCGCTGTTGGGGTTTCCCGCCAGCGCGATAACAATTTTCGCGTTTTTTGCCATATGTTATGCAACCTCCACCATTTCTGCGTCCGCTTTCCGGACGGATAATTCATACCCGCGCACGGTTACTTCTACCGGGTCGCCCAGCGGAGCGACTTTCCGGACATAGATTTCCGTGCCTTTCGTGATACCCATGTCCATGATTCTGCGCTTCACGGCTCCTTCTCCGTGCAGTTTCACCACACGGACCGTATCACCGATTTTTACATCCCGTAATGTCATTTTGTATCCTCCCCTAAATCATGATTTTGGACGCAAGGTCGCGGTTGATGGCAACGCGGGATTCCTTCACATTCAGAATCATGTTTCCGGCAATTTCCTGCACGACGACCAGTTTTCCTCCGACGACAAACCCCATATCCTCCAGATGTTTTTTCATTTCCTGGTTTCCGGATACTTTTTTGATTTCAAGCGGCTGTCCCACCGGTGCGAAACTTAACGGCATCATATACATCACCCTGACCTTTCCTCCATAGTTAGACTGCTCTAACTACTATAGTAGTTTAATATCTCTAACCGGGTTTGTCAATCGTTTTGTTAGATATCTTTAACACATGAGGAGGAATTTGCAATTTCTTCATTCCGTGTTATATTTGGTAAAAGAGACGGTGACCGATATGAAAATTGAAAAGACAGCGGAAGACTATCTGGAATCAATGTTGATCGTTAAGGAAAAGTACGGACGGATCCGCTCGGTGGATATTGCCGAACAGATGGGCGTTACCAAGCCCAGCGTAACCTATACGACCAAGCGTCTGCGCGAAAGCGGACTGATCACGATGGATAAAGACGGTGAAATCAATCTGACGGATGAAGGGCTCGCCATTGCGTCGAGAACCTACGGACGCCACAAGATCCTGACCGATTTCCTTTTGTCCATCGGAGTTTCGGAAGAAAACGCCCGGGAAGACGCATGTAAACTGGAACACGACTTCAGCGTAGAATCCTTTGACGCCCTGGTCGCCTACATTGAAAAGCACCGTTAAGGCAGAAAAAAAAGAACCGTTTGCACCAGCGGTTCTTTTTTTGCGTCTTATTCTTTCTTGACTAACGCGTCGCGGATCTCCATCAGCAGTTTGGCTTCTTCGCTCGGTTCCGCCGGTGCCGGTTCCGGTTCCGGTTCGGGTTCCTGCTTCTTTTCGAACTTTTTAGCGCCCTTGATGATCCAGAACAGGACCAGTGCGATCATTAAGAAGCTGATGATTGCCTGAATGAAGTTACCGTAAGTAATGGTCGCTTCGCCGACCTGTACGGAAAGGCCCGCAAAGTCAACGCCGCCGATCAACACGCCGATCAAAGGCATGATGATATCCGCCACTAACGAAGATACGATCGCCGTGAACGCGCCGCCGATAATGATACCGACTGCCATGTTCAAAACGTTGCCTTTAAAGATAAACTCCTTGAATTCCTGGATTAATCCTTTCTTTTCTGACATGAGTATTCCTCCCTTATATGCCTATCATTATGACACATTTTTGAAAAACAGGCGCATTTTTCTTTATAATAGTATTATGGAGGCACGTTTATGGATACTTTCGAACTGATTACCAACCGCCGCAGCATCCGCCGTTATTCTTCCCAGCCGATCCGCGAAGAAGTCGTCCAGAAGATCTTACAGGCCGGCATGAGCGGTCCGAGCTGTGTCAACGCGCGCGATTACGCCTTTGTCGTCACCCAGGATAAAGCGAAAATGCTGGAGATGTACACGGCCTGCGGAGGACCGGCTGCACCATTGAAAGACGCCACGCTGGCAATCCTGGTATGCGGAGATCTGAACCGTTCCTTCTCCATGGCCAAGGAATACTGGATCATCGACGCCGCCATCGCTGCGCAGAACATGTCCTTAGCCGCGTACGATCTGGGGTTGGGAAACGTCTGGCTCGGCGTATGGCCGCAAGACGAACGGGTGCGCAATCTCATCAATCTGTTTGAGCTTCCCGACAATATCATCCCCCATTCGATCCTGGCGATGGGTTATCCGGAAGACGACCGCGACATGGTGCCCCTGACCGAAGAACGCAAACGCGAGAAATTCGAAGCCGACCGCATCCACCGCGAAAAATGGTAAAAACAACAAAACAGGCGTGAAAAAAACTCCTCTGCCACTTGGGACAAAGGAGTTTTTCGATGTTTTCAGAAATCCGGATCTTATCCGTAATATTTCATGTTTTCGAAGTACTTGTTCAGGATGGAATTGAATTCGTTCCAGAGCGTGTCTTCGTTTTCCTTGCCGGCGCTTCCGACTTCCTTCCACTTCGCGCGTAAGCCCTTGATCGCGGAAACTTCTTCGTCCGTGAATTCGCCTCTGGCCAGCAGCATCTTCGCTTCCGCGATGATTTCCTTCTTCGCCTGCGTTCTCTTCGCGAACATTTCCTTTAAGCCGTCATAGTACGCATTGCGTTTCTTGAAGAATGCCTTGCGTTCTTCGCTGAACAGCTTCCAGAGTTCTTCTTCATGTTCTCTGCCTGCGCTTCCCGCTTTTTTCCATTCTTCCATTAAAGCGTTCATCGCGTTGCCGGCTTCCTTCATGTTTTCCATCGCGTTGATTTCTTTCGCTTTTTCAATCAGAGCTTCCTTTGCTTCGCGGCTCTTCTTGAATCCTTCCGTTAAGTTATTGTAATAAGCCTTGCGGTTTGCGAAGAATTCGTCACGGACAGCCTTGAATTCCGCCCATAACGCATCGTCGGTCTCTCTGCCGGCGGATCCGGACGTTTTCCATTCGTCCATCAGTTCGTTCATCGCAGTCGTAGCTTTCTTATAGCTCTTTTCGTTCAGAATGCCCTTTGCCTTTTCAATCAGAGCCTTCTTGTTTTCCTCTACGGAAAGAACAGCTTCCGATTCCTTGGCGTTCAAAATATCCAGGTAGCCGTAAAACTTTTCCGACATTTCCTTGTCGTATAAAGATTCTTCTTCGCTGCCGGTCTTGCGCCACTGTTTGCGTAAATTACGCACTTCCGCCAGAGCCTTTCCGAGATTGTCGCTCTCCGAAAGTTCCTTGGCTCTCTTGACTAATTCGTCTTTGGTTAATAACTTGTTTGCTTCCATAATATCCATCCTCTATTCATTTATTATAACGAATTATATGGGTATAATTCAAAAAAATTTCGCACTTTCTGCCCGTTTGAGGAAATTTTTTTACGAAAACCCGTCTTGTATTGACTTTACGTAAAATTCTTCGCCAATTTTGGAAACTTTTTCGCCGCGTTCCGTCTATTTTTCGAACTGTCTGCGGAGTTCTTCCGCCTGTTCCTTCGTCGTCAGCCCCAGGGAAAACGCGCTGGCCGACCCTGTGCAGGAACCCCAGATCAGCGATTCTTCATAATCCTTCCCGGTGCGAAGATACGCTTCTATGAATCCTGCCACCATGGAATCCCCCGCACCGATCGAATTGCGTACGATGCCTTTCGGGGCAGCGCACTCGTAGATCTTTCCGTCTTCCGCCGCCAGCACCGCGCCTGCTCCCGCCATGGATACCAGCACGTTTTGCGCTCCTTGGGCACGCATCTTTTCCGCGTAGGGAATCACTTCCTTCCGGGTTTTCAGATTCACGCCGTAAATATCCCCGAGTTCATGGTTGTTAGGCTTCACCAGAAACGGATGATACGGCAGGACCTTTTTCAACAATCCGCCCGCCGCGTCCATAACGACCGGAATATCCCTGCCCGCCAGTCTTTCCAGGATCCGTTAGTACATGTCATCCGGAAGACAGGACGGCACGCTGCCGGAAATCACCAGAAGATCTTCGTTTGTAAGACGGTCCAGCTTTTCATACAGGGCAT